>NZ_JAAWVW010000015.1:0-94717 GCF_014855505.1 Musicola keenii
TTAGTTCGTAATGAATTAACTGTTGTTCACTCTTCAAGACTTTCAGTTCTTTCGTTCTGAAGTGTCCTGCGAGTGCCCACACAGATTGTCTGATTAATTGTTAAAGAGCAGTGCGACCGGCTTGCAGCCTGCTGTCGCGAGGTGGCGTATACTACGCTTTCCTCATTTGGAGTCAACGACTTTTTTTCGCTTTCTCCGTCCTGTACCGCGCTGGCGTTACGCCGTTGCCGTCTCAGTGGAAGCGCATTATAGGGATCCGAACGGACAGCACAACCACTTTCTCGATCTTTTCTTCCATTCGCGCATTTTTCCACCTCACAGCCTATTTATTGCGCTGTTTTATCCATTTAGGTAGATCAGCAAGACTATCAATCACCGCATCGGCCAGTTTTTCGCCCTCATTACTGATGGGTTTACCTGTACGGACAAGAATTTTAGTCCCCACTTCTGCAGCTATCGCCGCCTGCATATCTTCAACTTTATCTCCCACCATATAAGAGGCAGTCATATCAATATGCAAATAACGCTGGGCCGATACCAGCATTCCAGGCTGAGGTTTGCGGCAATCACACTGCTGACGATATTCGCCTTCTCCGGCATCTGGGTGGTGAGGACAGAAGTAAATACCGTCCAAGTCGACCCCGCGATCCGCTAATGACCAATCCATCCACTCAGTCAGTTGCATAAACTGCTCTTCAGTAAATTTTCCGCGAGCAATCCCAGACTGATTAGTAACGAGTACCAATGCGAACCCCATTTGTTTAAGTTCACGCATGGCATCTATAACGCCATCAATAAACTGAAACTGATCGATCTCATGTACGTAGCCATGGTCAACATTTATGGTTCCGTCACGATCAAGAAAAATTGCTGGAATTTGGTTTGCCACTTACATTCGCTCCTGATGGCGTAAATTGCCGCATAGTATCGCACTTTTGATTCGTTCTGGAGAATCTTCATCGATAAGGGATCTCGATTGACTTGGACGTCTAGACGCCTTAACATCCCTTCAATTATAGCTGGCAGCATAAATGCTATTTATCTGACCACAGGCATTTTTTATAAAAACCATGATAGAACTTATTAATATTACTAAAATTTTTCAACAAAACGGGCGTGCGATTATCGCGCTTGATAACGTGACATTACGTGTGCCTGCCGGCCAGATTTACGGCGTGATCGGTGCTTCCGGGGCAGGCAAGAGCACATTAATTCGCTGTGTAAACCTGTTGGAGCGCCCTACTCAGGGTAACGTTTTGGTTGACGGCCAGGATCTGATGCTACTGTCAGAGAGTCAGCTGACTCAGGCTCGCCGCCAGATTGGCATGATCTTTCAACATTTTAATCTATTATCTTCTCGCACCGTCTTTGGCAACGTCGCCTTGCCCCTGGAGTTGAACAACACGCCTGCAACTGAAATAAAACAGCGAGTATCCCAACTGTTGGAATTAGTCGGCCTGTCGGAGAAACAGGATGCCTATCCTGCAAACCTGTCCGGTGGGCAGAAGCAGCGCGTTGCCATCGCACGAGCATTGGCCAGCAATCCCAAGGTATTACTGTGCGATGAAGCCACCAGCGCACTCGACCCAGCGACAACCCGTTCCATTCTGGAATTGCTAAAAGATATCAATCGGCGTCTGGGGCTGACGATCCTGCTTATTACTCATGAAATGGATGTCGTCAAACGTATTTGTGATCAGGTTGCAGTTATCAGCGATGGGAAATTGATTGAGCAAGACACGGTCAGCGAAGTGTTTTCCCATCCTAAAACGCCACTGGCACAGCAGTTCATTCAATCAACATTGCATCTGGATATTCCGGAAGATTATCAAGCCCGGCTGTCTGATGATGTAGAAACAAGCCACATACCGCTGTTGCGTCTTGAATTTACTGGCCAATCCGTCGACGCGCCGCTGCTCTCTGAAATCTCTCGGAAATTCAGCGTCAATAACAACATCATCAGCGCCCAAATGGATTATGCCGGTGGAGTCAAGTTCGGCGTTATGCTGACAGAAATGCACGGGCAAGAGGATAATATTGCCGCTGCCATCGAGTTTTTGCAGGAACATCATGTGAATATTGAGGTACTGGGTTATGTCTGAGGCAATGATGTGGCTATTTGCCCGGAGTATCTGGGAAACGTTATTTATGACTTTTGCTTCCGGCTTTCTGGGGTTTGCCGTTGGGTTGCCTTTCGGCGTACTGCTGTATGTCACTCGCCCTGGGCAAATTATGGAAAATATTTCGCTATATCGCGTGATTTCAGCCTTAGTGAACGTCTTTCGTTCTATTCCATTTATCATCTTATTAGTGTGGATGATTCCGTTCACTCGCATGATTGTTGGTACGTCTATCGGCCTGTACGCGGTAATTGTACCACTGACGATCGGAGCATCGCCGTTTATCGCTCGGATGGTAGAAAATACACTGCTGGAACTGCCTGCTGGGCTTATTGAAGCGTCACGTGCCATGGGCGCTACCCCAATGCAAATCATTCGCAAAGTGCTATTACCGGAAGCGTTGCCCGGTTTGGTGAACGCCGCAACGATTACGCTTATCACGTTGGTAGGGTATTCAGCGATGGGCGGTGCTGTAGGTGCAGGTGGTCTGGGGCAATTGGGTATTCAATACGGATATGTGACCTACAATCCTTTAGTAATGAATACCGTATTGATCTTGTTGGTGATTCTGGTTTACCTGATTCAATTTTGTGGTGACAGAGTGGTGCGAGCGGTGACTCGTAAATAATGAGAGCGCCACAGTATCTATTTTTTCGGTGCAGACTAAAAACGTTCAAACAGAGGTAGGAAAATGACAATTAAATTAAAATCGTTCGCTGCCGTAGGCGCGTTGATCGGTGTTCTGGCGCTCGCAGGATGCGGCCAGGAACAGAAAAATCCCAACCATATCAAAGTGGGTGTGATTGTCGGTGCGGAACAGCAGGTTGCTGAAGTCGCCCAAAAAGTCGCCAAAGAAAAATATGGGCTAGATGTAGAACTGGTCACGTTCAATGACTATGTTCTGCCTAACGAAGCATTGAGCAAAGGCGATATCGATCTGAACGCTTTCCAACACAAACCGTACCTCGATCAGCAGATTAAAGATCGCGGCTATAAACTGGTTGCCGTCGGCAACACCTTTGTTTACCCGATCGCCGGCTATTCCAAAAAAATCAAATCGATAAATGACCTGCAGAACGGAGCGCAAATCGCGCTGCCCAACGACCCAACCAACTTGGGCCGCTCTCTGCTGCTGCTACAGAAAATTGGGCTGATTAAGCTGAAAGACAATATTGGCTTATTGCCGACTGCATTGGATATCGTTGAAAATCCGAAAAACCTGAAATTGGTGGAACTGGAAGCACCACAGTTACCGCGCTCGCTGGATGACGATCAAATCGCTCTAGCCATCATCAATACCACTTATGCCAGCCAAATCAACTTGACGCCGGCTAAAGACGGCCTGTTTGTTGAATCCAAAGACTCTCCGTATGTCAACCTACTGGTTGCGCGTGAAAACAATAAAGATGCCGAGAACGTGAAGAAATTCGTGAAGGCTTATCAGTCTGATGAAGTTGAACAAGCAGCACAGAAAGTTTTCAATGGCGGTGCAGTGAAAGGTTGGTAAGTTAACGCTTACAGAAAAGCATCAAATAGATAAAAGACGGGCTTCTGCCCGTCTTGTTATTTTCCTGATTGCTTGTTTCAATAACCGCACTTTATCGAGCCAGAGGAAAATTTATGCGCGCTGTACCCGTTCTGTTGTTGGCATTATCACTAACAGGATGCTCACTGCTTCATAAACCGGCGGCGCCCGCTCCCAAGCCACAGACGCCCTCGGCGGTAGAGACGCCTCCACAGCCCAAGCCCGCACCACATCCGGCTCCTGCGGTACTCTATAAGAGCGCTGAAGAACTGGTAGGCAAACCATTCAGGGATATGGGCGAAGTGTCCGGCTCATCCTGCCAGGCCAGCGCTCAGGATGCGCCGCCCAGCATACCCAGCGCAAAGAAAAAAATGCAAAGCCGCGCCGCGTCGATGAAAGCCAACGCCGTACTGTTGCATGACTGTCAAATCGTCAGCAATGTAGCTGGGTGCTATCGGCAGGCAATATGCCAAGGCTCCGCGCTAAAAGTTTCTGCACAATGAGTTCATTCAGTTTCGAGCAGATCGGTGTTATCCGCTCGCCTTATAAAGAAAAATTTGCCATTCCCCGGCAGCCTGGCCTGATCGAAGACGGAGGAGGAGAGCTCCATCTGCTCCCACCTTACCATCACCCGGAAACTGTACGCGGACTGGCTGAATTCAGCCATCTCTGGATACTGTTTATCTTTCATCAAACCTTGTCGGGTGGTTGGCGACCAACAGTTCGGCCGCCGCGGTTGGGTGGAAACACACGAATGGGTGTTTTCGCCACACGTTCCACTTTCCGCCCCAATCCGGTAGGAATGTCGTTGGTCGAGCTGAAAGCTATCCGTACCCATGACGGGAAAGTGGTTCTGGAATTAGGCAGCCTCGACCTGGTAGATGGTACGCCTGTCATTGATATCAAACCCTATCTGCCCTTTGCGGAAAGTCGTTCCGACGCACGGGCCGGCTTCGCACAGATGGCACCGTCCTCCGATATGCAGGTAACGTTTTCGCCCCACGCCGAGCAACAATTGATGATCCACCAACAGCGCTATCCCTATCTGCGCCGTTTCATTACTCAGGTTTTGGCGCAAGACCCCCGCCCGGCCTACCGGAAACCCTGTGCTGACCATAAAGATTATGCGGCGTTGTTGCTGGAATTTAATGTCAAATGGCGCGTTACAGGTGGCCTTACCGAAGTGATTAGCCTGGACGGGGTTTAAAAAACCCCGGTGTCTCTTTTTGGGAACCGCTGTCACTGATAAACTAAACCACTTTTTTATGCCTGAGCCGCCTAGCGGCTAATGCGATTTATTGTTCTGACGGAACTCAAACATCATGCGTACAAGTCAATATATGCTCTCCACCCTGAAGGAGACGCCTGCCGACGCCGAAGTGATCAGCCATCAGCTTATGCTGCGCGCAGGAATGATCCGTAAACTGGCGTCCGGCCTTTATACCTGGTTGCCGACCGGGTTGCGTGTACTGAAAAAAGTCGAAAACATCGTGCGTGAAGAGATGAATAACGCTGGTGCTATCGAAGTATCAATGCCAGTAGTTCAACCTGCCGATCTGTGGCAGGAAAGTGGTCGTTGGGAACAATATGGTCCGGAGTTGCTGCGCTTTGTCGACCGTGGCGACCGCCCGTTTGTGCTCGGCCCGACGCATGAAGAAGTTATTACCGATCTGATTCGCAACGAAATCAGCTCCTATAAGCAACTGCCGCTGAATTTCTATCAGATTCAAACCAAATTCCGCGATGAAGTGCGCCCACGTTTCGGGATCATGCGCGCACGCGAATTCCTGATGAAGGATGCTTATTCCTTTCATACAACTCAGGAATCCCTGCAAATAACCTACGACGCCATGTATGCAGCCTATAGCAAGATTTTCAGCCGTATGGATCTGGATTTTCGCGCAGTGCAGGCTGATACAGGATCTATCGGCGGAAATGCATCACATGAGTTTCAGGTGCTGGCAGCCAGCGGTGAAGATGACATCGTCTTTTCTACCGGCTCAGACTACGCTGCCAATATCGAGCTGGCTGAAGCCGTGGCGCCCGCCCATGATCGTGCGTCGCCAAGTCAGGATATGCTCTTGGTCGATACGCCTAATGCCAAAACCATTACCGAATTAGTTGAGCAGTTTAAGGTTCCAGTAGAAAAAACCGTGAAGACACTGTTGGTCAAGGCAACGGAAGAAAGCGGACACAAGCTTATTGCATTACTGGTTCGCGGCGATCACGAACTCAACGAAGTCAAAGCGGAGAAACTGGCGCTGGTTGCCAGCCCACTAACATTTGCTACCGAGGAAGAAATTCGCGCCATCATCGGAGCGGGCCCAGGCTCCCTCGGTCCAGTCAATCTGCCGATTCCGGTGGTCGCCGACCGAACTGTCGCCGTAATGAGTGACTTCAGTGCTGGTGCAAATATTGATGGCAAGCATTATTTCGGCATCAACTGGGAACGCGATGTGACCATTCCCCAGATCGCAGATATTCGCAACGTGGTTGAAGGCGACCAGAGCCCAGATGGCCGGGGTAACTTACTCATCAAGCGCGGTATCGAAGTCGGCCATATTTTCCAGCTTGGTACAAAATATTCTGAAGCACTGAAAGCAACAGTACAGGTTGAAGATGGCCGTAATCAGGTGCTGACCATGGGATGTTACGGTATTGGCGTAACTCGCGTCATCGCTGCCGCTATCGAGCAAAACCATGATGAGCGCGGTATTATCTGGCCCGATGCGATCGCGCCATTCCAGGTCGCTATCCTGCCGATGAATATGCACAAATCCTTCCGTGTTCAGGAGGTCGCTGAGAGCATTTATCAGCAGCTGCGCGCCAAAGGTATCGAGGTATTGTTGGATGATCGTAAAGAACGTCCTGGCGTGATGTTTGCCGATATGGAGTTGATCGGCGTTCCTCATACGATCGTAATCGGCGATCGTAATCTGGACAATGATGACATTGAATACAAACATCGCCGTAAAGGCGAGAAGGAGATGGTCAAAGTTGGAGACATCGTCAACTTTCTGACGGCACAGATCACTCATTAATCTTTCACGTAGAAGGAAGCAGATGTAAAAATGGTGGGAAAACCCACCATTTTTTATGCTATTCGATCAGTAGCATTGATTATTCGCGAAATAGCTCTTCGATATTCAGTCCCTGAGTCTGCAATATTTCACGAAGACGACGCAGCCCTTCAACCTGGATTTGACGTACACGCTCACGAGTCAAGCCAATCTCCCGGCCCACATCTTCAAGCGTCGCAGCCTCATAACCCAGTAGGCCGAAACGACGGGCAAGTACCTCCCGTTGTTTAGCATTCAGCTCGAACAGCCACTTGACGATATTCTGCTTCATATCGTTGTTTTGAGTGGTATCTTCCGGCCCGTTATCCTTCTCATCTGCCAGAATATCCAATAATGCTTTATCGGAGTCGCCACCGAGCGGTGTATCGACAGACGTAATACGCTCATTCAGACGCAGCATTCGGTTTACGTCATCAACCGGCCTATCCAGTCTCTCAGCAATCTCTTCCGCGCTGGGTTCGTGATCCAGTTTGTGGGATAGTTCGCGAGCAGTGCGCAGATAAACGTTCAATTCTTTGACAATATGGATAGGTAAACGGATAGTGCGGGTCTGATTCATAATAGCCCGCTCAATGGTCTGCCTGATCCACCATGTCGCATAAGTTGAAAAGCGAAAACCGCGTTCGGGGTCGAACTTTTCGACCGCTCGAATCAAACCGAGGTTGCCTTCTTCAATCAGATCCAACAAGGCCAGACCCCGATTATTGTAACGACGGGCGATTTTTACTACCAACCGTAGATTGCTTTCAATCATACGACGACGCGATGAGACATCACCACGTAATGCCCGCCGAGCGAAATAAACCTCTTCTTCAGCGGTCAACAGGGGTGAATAGCCAATTTCCCCCAGATACAACTGGGTTGCATCCAGGACACGTTGGGCTGTTCCCTGCGATAGCAGATCATCCTCTAGTAATTCGCTATCGCTGGTTTCTTCTTCTGCCAACGCTTTTTCGTCAAAAACATCGACTCCATTCTCTTCGAAATCAGCATCTTCATGTAACTCGTTAACTTTCAGCGTGCTTTGGCTCATAAGTGGCTCCTACCCGTGATCCCATGGCAGAATACCGAAATACTCTGCCCGATTTATCGCTGCGGAAGAAAACGCAGCGGGTTTACGGATTTCCCCTTGTAACGAATTTCAAAATGCAAGCGTACAGAGCTGGTTCCGGTGCTACCCATAGTAGCAATCTGTTGCCCCGCCTTTACCTCTTGTTGTTCCCGGACCAGCATAGTTTCGTTATGGGCATAGGCGCTCAGGTAATCATCATTATGCTTGATGATGATCAGATTCCCGTAACCGCGCAACGCATTACCCGCATACACTACCCTTCCTGCAGCAGTGGATATAATGGGTTGCCCACGTGAGCCAGCGATATCAATCCCTTTATTTCCCCCCTCAGTGGCTGAGAAACTATCTATGACCTTCCCATCTGTAGGCCAACGCCACCCAGCAATGACTGTATTGCTGTTACTGGGTACCTGCGTCGGTTCGGTGACAGGCGCTGTTGCAGCTACGCCTGTTGAAGGCAGCATTTTGCCCGAATTCTGTTTACCCGAATTTTCAGAATACGCATTAGTTGGTTGAGAATCAACCGGCGTAGTTTGGATTTGTGTTCCGGCCAAAGACTGGGCACTACCGTTATTCGCCGCATTCGACGGCAGCATATGACCCGATGTGCTCGCGCTGCTTCTGGCGTTTGCCGGCAACATATGACCCGAGCTGCTATCAGCAACAGCAACCGGTACAGTGCTGACTACGGCCGTGCTTCCCGCTATGGCATGCGAGCCGCCACTATTCATATTATTTCCCAGCGACAGACTTTGCCCCACATTCAGGCTATAGGGTTCGGCAATGTTGTTGCTCTGAGCCAAATCCCGGTAATCAGTGCCAGTGATCCACGCAATATAAAACAGGGTATCGCCGCGTTTAACGGTATAGGTATTGCCGGTATAACTCCCTTTGGGGATAGAGTTATAGCTGCGGTTATAAACAATCTTACCGTCATGAGTGGTAATTCCAGCCTCATCGGAGGGCTGAGATGAAAGCACGCCATGACTTGCCGCGCTCATCGGCTTGATGGGAGGCTGAGCCGCCGGCGCACTATTGATGGAGGAAATCCTGGGAGGCGGTGTATAACCGGTATTATTACTCCGACTGGCAGCACTGTTATCACCTATGTTACTGATCGGCGCCGACTGACTACTATCATTGCTACAGCCAGTCACTCCCAGTACAACTGCCGCACATAAAGCGATCTGACGCCAACTCACAATCTGGCTTCCCATGCGCCGAACTCCCCCTATAACTCTTAAAGTCGACTATTCTATCCAGCCACCCTGTCACCAGCATCACTAAACATAATGAAATACTGGTAAACAATTCCGAAATCGATGCTCCCTCCTTCCACGCCTTTCTATGAGTATTGTCCAGACGCGCAAGGAGAGCTGACTGCGCTGATGCTAACAATATCAAGCCATTGCTGCTACAAAACGGTTGTATTGAAATTTTAAAAGTCGGCCCGGCATCTTGCGATGCAACGGTATCAGGCCAGTTCGCCTTTGACCAGAGGAACAAAGCGAACGGCTTCCACCGTTTGCACCAGAAATTCCCCCGCGCGACACACAACCATCTGCAGTGTCTGCTGATGCTCTCCGACCGGCAACACCATCATGCCGCCGTCGTCCAGTTGTGCCATTAAAGCGGAAGGGATTTCAGGTGGTGCCGCCGTAACGATAATGGCGTCAAACGGCCCTTTGGACGCCCACCCTTGCCAGCCATCGCCATGCCGGGTAGACACATTATGAAGATCGAGTTGCTTGAGGCGCCGCTTGGCCTGCCACTGCAACCCTTTGATACGTTCAACAGAAAAAACATGACGCACCAGATGCGCCAGAATGGCGGTCTGATATCCGGAACCCGTGCCAATTTCCAATACCCGGGATTCCGGCGTCAAATGCAGCAACTCCGTCATTCTGGCGACCATATAAGGCTGAGAGATCGTCTGGCCAAACCCGATCGGTAGAGCAATATTGTCATAAGCTTTATGTTCGAAAGCTTCGTCAACGAAACGCTCACGGGGAACCGCAGTGATCGCCTCCAGCAGGCGCTCATCCTGAATGCCCTGCCGACGCAACTGCGTCAGCAATGTTTGCATACGTTTGTTCACCATCCCCTGTAAACTCCAACGTTGGCTAACGTCATCAACTTGCCCAGTCCTCTGCAGAAAAATCATCCGCCCGAACGACGCCGATCGACATGATTACGCGCCAGGAAGCATCAACCAACAACGTTTTCCAGATGCTCATCGGCATTCTGTACCCGCTCACACACCAGTTCTCTCACCACACTGGTGGCGAAACAACCGGCCGGCAACCAAAAGCCAAGTTCCAGCGTCTGCTCATCAAGCCACGACCATGTCATATGCTGCGGATAAAGCATGATGGCACGTCTGGCAGGCTCCACCCGCTCGCGCTGCAGCAAAGACAACAATGCGGCATGGTGCGACAGACAGTCCAGTTCGAAAGCCAATGCGTCGCTCTGTGTTCCCGGTTCGCCATCGCCAGGAAGGGGAGCGGTTATCTGCAACTCTCCGGCGGCCACCCGTGGTTCAACGCTGTCGATCTCTTCCGGTTTAACCACAAACCAGCTGCCGCGGCCGCTTAGCTGCAACGCATCGCCGCAAAACACTGTTCCAACCCCATAAGCCGCCAGGCGTTTGCTGACAACCTGATTAAACAGCTCACTACGGGCGGCGGAGAGATAGAAACTGCGCTTGCCGCGTTCCCTGATACGGATTTCGTCATTGGCCCAGCGCAACGCCTGAACCAGATTATTTCCTTCGCGGCCGAATCGCTGACTGCCGAAATAATTAGGAACGCCATGGCAGGCGATCAGACTAAGCCGGGCATCCACATCCGGCGTATTGCTGATATGCCGCAGCACCAACGTGAAGGCATTGCCTTTCAGCGCGCCGGTGCGCAGTTTACGACGATGTCTGGCCGCTTCAAGAATCTCGCATCCTTCCAGCGTAAATGATGACCAGTCCGGTTCCGCTTTTCCGGGCATATGCAGGCAAAACCACTGCTCAGCGACGGCATGACGATCTTTCAGCCCAGCGTAGCTCACAGAACGAGCCGGAATGCCGGCAAATTTGGCCAGCGCTTCGGCGACGAAAACCGTGTTGCAGCTACGCTTCCTAATCCGCAACAACACATGTTCGCCGTCGCCATCCGGCGCAAACCCGAGATCCTCCACGACGACAAAGTCCTCTGGCGCCGCTTTCAACACCCCAGAGGCCAAGGGTTGCCCGTGGAGCCAGAACAGTGCCTCATCGACTACCGCCATCACCATGCCACCACCCCGGCGGTATCGTTTTTCACCAACAGTACCACCGCTTCGCAAGCAATCCCCTCGCCGCGCCCGGTAAAGCCTAGCTGTTCCGTCGTTGTCGCCTTCACGTTGACGTCATCCATATGGCTCTGCAAATCTTCCGCCAGATTAACGCGCATCTGTGGAATATGCGGTGCCATCTTCGGCGCCTGAGCAATGATGGTGACATCCAAATTACCCAAGGCGTATCCCTTGGACACAATGCGACACCAGGCTTCACGCAGCAACTCGCGGCTGTCGATCCCCTTATATGCCGGATCGGTATCCGGGAACAATTTGCCGATATCACCCAGAGCGGCGGCGCCCAGAAGAGCGTCAGTTACCGCATGCAATACAACATCGCCATCGGAATGCGCCAGCAAACCGCGCTCATAGGGAATTCGCACCCCGCCGATCACCAGCGGGCCCTCGCCGCCGAACTTATGCACATCAAAACCGTGACCGATACGCATCGCACAGGCTCCTTTTTTATTGTTGTGGATTATTCACTGCGGCGTGTCAGATAAAACTCTGCCAACGCCAAATCTTCCGGCCGGGTCACTTTGATATTGTCAGAACGCCCCGGAACAAGCCGCGGCTGGTAGCCGCAATACTCCAGCGCCGAAGCTTCATCGGTGATGGTCGCTCCGTCCTGCAACGCCTTCGACAGGCAATCTCTTAATAGCGCCAGAGGGAAAAGCTGTGGCGTTAAGGCGTGCCAGAGTTCATCTCTGGATACGGTGTGGGTGATCCGACCATTGTCACCGCGCTTCATGGTATCACGTACCGGCACAGCCAGAATGCCGCCAATCTCACTCTCCCGCGTCAACATCAATAGACGTTCAAGATCGTCCGGATGCAGGCAAGGCCGGGCGGCGTCATGCACCAACACCCATTCGGCATCCTGAATCTGCGACAACCCGGCGAGTACGGAATCCGCGCGCTCACGCCCGCCGGTCACTACCTGAATACGCGGATCGGACGCCAGCGGCAAACGTGCGAAATAAGTATCCCCGGCGCTGACGGCAACCACTATGCGTCGGATACGAGGGTGCTGGAGCAAAGCGGACAGCGTATGCTCGATGATAGTTCGGTCATGGATAGTCAGATACTGTTTGGGGCGGTCGCTGCACATCCGACTGCCGTTGCCGGCTGCCGGCAAAACGGCCACGACGTCTGGCAAAGAATCAAGGGAAATAGACATACCTAACGAGACGTTGATGTAGAAGAAGAAGTACCAACCGGGGCTGAAGATGATACGGCGCCGACGCGGCGAGCGGACTGATCAGCCACCAGGCGGTAAAAACTTTCGCCCGGCTTCGTCATCCCCAGCTCATTACGCGCGCGCTCTTCAATAGCTTCCTGACCGCCGTTAAGATCGTCGATTTCGGCAAATAACTGCTCGTTACGGGATTTTAGTTTGACGTTATTGGCTTGCTGCACCGCTACATCATCCTTCACCCGTACATAATCGTGGATACCATTTTTCCCCAACCAGAGCGAATACTGCAACCAGCCAAGAATAATCAACAATAACAGCGAAAGTTTTCCCATCCAGCCCCCTGAAAAGCCGCCTAATCATCCCATAACTTTTATCAGGACTCCACACTACAAAGGGAATTGACTATCAGGCCCGCCGTGCGCAGACGTCGAACAATCACCTGCAACATGAGGGTTCAGAACCATGGAATACGGGGAAAATCAGGCTACCAACCGACAATCAGTGAAAAAACCAGCCAGAACATAGCGAAAATGCTAGCGCCGCAACACAGCAACATCAGCACCACATGATGGGGCCACAGCACACGGCAGACTACGCCGGCCAGTATCGAAAGCGGCATCAATGCCAGAAAGAACGGCCAGGTATACAGCATCAGCAGCAGGGTGCTGCCAGGCTCGTACATCAGCAACAACAGGGAAAACACCAGCAGATAAAAACAGAATCCGGCCAGCGCCCCGATCAGCGCGCCGGAGGAAGATGGGACATCCTCCTCCGAGTCGCTATGCGCATCACTGCCAGACAGGGGGGTTACACTCTGCATCGTCAAACTGCTCTGCCTCGTCACATCAGGAGTGATGCTCACGCCCGGAGAGAGCGAACGCCTCAGGACAGACCATCGGAATAATCAGTTTTGATGATAGCGCGATTGTGTAACACAACTAATAACTCGGCGACCAAATTTGTTACCAATTGTTGGCCATCAAGGCGCAATTCCGGACGTTCCGGCGCCTCATAAACCGAATCGATACCGGTGAAATTACGCAGCTCGCCGGCGCGCGCTTTGCGGTAGAGGCCTTTCGGATCGCGGTTTTCACACACAGCCAGCGGTGTATCCACAAACACTTCAATAAATTGTCCTTCGTCCAGCAGTTCCCGCACCATCTGACGCTCGGCACGATGCGGAGAGATAAAGGCGGTTAATACAACCAGCCCGGCATCCACCATCAACCGTGCCACTTCCCCGACCCGACGGATATTTTCACGCCGGTCGTCATCGCTGAAGCCAAGATCTCGACACAACCCGTGCCTGACGTTATCGCCATCCAATAAATACGTACCGACCCCCTTGGCATGCAACGCCTGCTCAAGCGCCCCGGCCAGCGTAGACTTGCCGGAACCGGACAACCCGGTAAACCAGACCACGACGCCCCGGTGCCCGCGCAGGCGCTCACGATCCTCACGGGCAATCGTATGGGAATGCCAGACAATATTTTCATCCGTCGTCGAACGGGAATGCGAATCCGCCATTCTATTTTCCCCCCAACAGATCGCGCGCGCCCCAGTGTGGGAAATGACGACGAATCAGCGCATTCAACTCCAGCTCGAACTCACTATAACGGCCACTATTTTGCGTATCGTCCTGTTCGATAGGCTCACGCACCAACCCCGCCCCCACGGTGACATTACTCAGCCGGTCGATAAAAATCATCCCGCCGGAAACATGATTCTGTTGATAGCGATCCAGCACCAGCGGCTCGTCAAACGTCAATTCCACCAGACCGATACCGTTCAACGGCAGCGACTCCGTCACGCGCTGGGTCAACGTGTTGATTTCCACCTGGTAGCGAATATTCTCCACCCGCGCACGGGTTTTTCTGCCGGCGATCTTGATATCGTAGCTCTGTCCCGGCACCAGCGGCTGCTCCGCCATCCACACCACATCCACCTGTGCGCTGCGCACTGCTGTCAGCGACTCGCCGGCGCTCACCAACAAATCACCGCGACTAATATCGACTTCATCATTCAGCACCAGCGTCACCGCTTCACCCGCCTGCGCCTGCGGCAGATCACCGTCAAACGTCACAATCCGGCTGACGGACGACGCTACACCGGAAGGCAGGACTTTCACACGCTGACCGACGCTCACCACGCCGGAGGCCACCGTGCCAGCATAACCACGGAAATCCAGGTTCGGCCGGTTCACATACTGCACCGGGAAACGCATCGGCTTTTGCAGCGCCACGCGGTTCACTTCAACGGTTTCCAGCACATCCAGCAACGTCGGGCCGGTATACCAGCTCATGGCGGTACTGCGTGCCGCAACGTTATCCCCGTCCAGCGCCGAGAGCGGCACAAAGGTAATATCGAGTTCAGCCGGAAGCTGCCGGGCGAAATCCAGATAGTCCTGTTTGAACTGCTCAAACACCGGCTGCTGGTAATCCACCAGATCCATCTTGTTCACGGCGACCACCAGATGGCGAATGCCCAGCAAAGTGGCGATAAAACTGTGGCGACGAGTTTGATCCAACACCCCTTTACGGGCGTCGATCAGCAGAATCGCCAAGTCACAGGTCGATGCGCCGGTCGCCATATTGCGGGTGTACTGCTCATGTCCTGGGGTATCAGCAATGATGAATTTGCGTTTTTCCGTCGAGAAATAACGGTAGGCCACATCGATGGTGATGCCCTGCTCGCGCTCGGCCTGCAAGCCGTCCACCAGCAGCGCCAGATCCAGCTTTTCTCCCTGAGTCCCCAGACGTTTGCTGTCGCTGTGCAGCGTGGAAAGCTGATCTTCATAAATCTGGCGGGTATCGTGCAGCAAACGGCCGATAAGCGTACTTTTGCCATCGTCAACGCTGCCGCAGGTCAGAAAACGCAACAGGCTCTTGTGTTGCTGGGCCTGCAGATAAGCTTCAACCCCGCCCTGTTCGGCAATCTGTTTTGCAATGGAATGGTTCATTCGATGACTCCTCAGAAATATCCCTGACGCTTTTTCAACTCCATGGAGCCGGCCTGATCGCGGTCGATAACCCGTCCCTGACGTTCGCTGGTGGTAGAAACCAGCATCTCCTCAATGATTTCCGGCAGTGTTTGCGCCTGGGATTCCACCGCACCGGTCAACGGCCAGCAACCCAACGTGCGAAAGCGCACCATGCGCTTGGCCACAACTTCGCCGGGCTGCAGGTCGATACGGTCATCGTCCACCATCAGCAGCATACCATCACGCTCCAGCACCGGCCGCGGCGCCGCCAGATACAGCGGCACGATATCGATATTTTCCAGATAGATGTATTGCCAGATATCCAGTTCGGTCCAGTTGGAGAGCGGAAACACGCGGATGCTCTCCCCTTTGTTAATCTGACCGTTGTAATTGTTCCACAGCTCCGGCCGCTGGTTTTTGGGATCCCAGCGATGGAAACGGTCGCGAAAGGAGTAGATACGCTCTTTAGCGCGGGATTTCTCCTCGTCGCGTCGTGCGCCGCCGAACGCGGCATCAAAGCCGTACTTGTCCAACGCCTGCTTCAGCCCTTCGGTTTTCATAATGTCGGTGTGCTTGGCGCTGCCATGTACGAAAGGGTTAATCCCCATCGCCACGCCGTCAGGGTTACGGTGCACCAGCAGTTCGCAGCCATAAGCCTTGGCGGTACGATCGCGAAATTCATACATCTCGCGGAATTTCCAGCCGGTATCCACATGCAACAGCGGGAACGGCAACGTGCCCGGATAAAACGCCTTGCGAGCCAGATGCAACATGACGGAAGAATCCTTGCCGATGGAATACAGCATCACCGGATTGCTGAACTCCGCCGCCACCTCGCGAATGATATGAATACTTTCCGCTTCGAGCTGTTTTAAATGCGTAAGCCTTTTCTCGTCCATAACGCTACCTTAAGCCAAATTCACTACCGCTGGACGACCGTCTGACGCCGCCTGCGAATGTTCACCAAACCAGGCAATGTGCTGATGCAGATTCACCACTTCGCCAATCACCACCAGCGCCGGGCGCGGTGCCTGCTGCGCCAGCGCATCCAGCTGGGCCAGTTCGCCCGTCAGCACCTGCTGATCCTGTCTTGTGCCGCGGCTGATCACCGCTACCGGCGTCTGCGCCGCCCTACCATGGGCGATCAACTGCCGGGCGATTTCCGCCGCATTGACCGTGCCCATATAAATCGCCAGCGTCTGCCGTCCCCGCGCCAGCGTCGTCCAGTCCAACGCATCGCCGTCCGGCCGACAGTGTCCGGTGATAAACACTACGCTTTGCGCGTAATCCCGGTGCGTTAACGGAATGCCGGCATACGCTGTCGCTCCCGACGCGGCGGTAATGCCCGGCACAATGTGGAAGGGAATGCCGGCCTGCGCCACATGCTGTATCTCCTCGCCCCCACGGCCGAAAATAAACGGATCGCCCCCTTTCAGCCGCACGACTCGCTTACCCTGTCGGGCCAGCGTCACCATCAGTGCGTTGATGTCCTCCTGCGGCAACAGATGCGCACTGGCACGTTTGCCGACGCAAATCCGCTCCGCATCGCGCCGCACCAGCTCCATCACTTCATCGCTCACCAGATGGTCGTATAGCACCACATCCGCCTGCTGGATCACCTGCAACCCGCGTAGCGTCAGCAACCCGGCATCACCGGGCCCGGCGCCCACCAACGCCACTTCCCCCTGCGGCATTTCCGGCTGAGCCAGCTGCCGGCCCAGCTCCTGCTCGGCCTGAGTCAGTTGCCCCGACGCCACCAGGCTGGCGAAACGCCCACTGAACACCCGCTCCCAGAAACGGCGACGGGCGGTAACGGAAGGCAAATGCTGCTTGATACGTTCGCGCCAGACGCCAGCGATTTGTGCCATCACGCCCAAACGTGCAGGCAGCAGCGCCTCTAGCTTCTCTCGCAGCAGACGCGCCAACACCGGTGCCTGTCCGCCGGAGGAAATCGCCACCATCAACGGGGAACGATCGACCAGCGACGGGAAAATAAACGAGCACTTAGGCTGATCGTCCACCACGTTAACCAGCAAATGCCTTTGGGCTGCCGCTTCAGATACGCGGGCATTCAGTTCGGCGTCATCCGTGGCGGCAATCACCAGAAAGACATCGTCCAGCAATGCAGGAATAAACTCTCGTGCCACCCAGGCTAATCGCCCGGCGGTATGGGCTTCGGCGACCGGTTCGCTCAACGCCAGCGCCGCCACTCTCACCTCGGCGCCGGCGCGCAGCAGCAGACTGATTTTACGGGCCGCAACATCTCCGCCCCCAACCACCAGTACGGGGCGCTGTCGGAGATCAACGAAAATAGGGAGATAGTTCACAGATGCCTTTACTAAGCTAAAAATTTTATAAAGCGACTATAGAACGGGAAGAGAAACGTTATGAAATGCCGAATTCGCATGATTAGTTCCGTAATGGAATAAAAAACCATGCAGGAAATAATAAAAAGGCTTATCACCGTTCCCCTCGTCAGAAGCAGCCACCGGCCATTTGAGCTCCCGCCAGAACCAGACTGAGCGGCAAAAAACAGGGACATGCCAGAAAGACATATCCCCGATACCGCCGCACCGGCCTCGCTCGGCCATCGGCAATCAATCGGTCATAGACTGCAAGGCATTATCCTTCATGCAGCCCACATTCGCGTTTCAGCCCGAAGAAGCGGGTCTCTTCTTCGTTCATACCGGGTTCCCATTTACGGGTGGTATGGGTATCACCCACAGACAGGTAGCCTTGTTCCCACAGCGGGTGGTAGTTCAGGCCATGAGTTTTGAGATAGTGGTACACCTGACGGTTATCCCAGTCGACGATCGGCAGAAACTTGAAAATACCGCGTTTCACCGCCAGCACCGGCAAATGACTGCGACTGCCGGATTGCTCACGGCGCAGCCCGGCGAACCAGGTACTGGCGCCCAGCTCCTGCAACGCACGGTTCATCGGCTCAACCTTGTTGATGTGGTTGTATTGTTCGATGCCTTCCACGCCGTTCTCCCACAGCTTGCCATAGCGCGCTTCCTGCCAGGCGGGCGTCAGCGGGGAACGATACACACGCAAGTTCAGCTGCAACTGTTCGGTGAGTTCGTCGATAAACCGATAGGTTTCCGCAAACAGATACCCGGTATCGGTCAGGATCACCGGAATCTCCGGCCGTTGACGTGTAACCAAATGCAGACAGACGGCCGCCTGAATACCGAAGCTGGAAGAGAGTACAAACTCACCCGGCAGATTATCCAACGCCCAGTTCACCCGTTCCTCGGCGGACAGCGTTTCCAACTGACCATTGACGACGGCCAGCGCCGCGTCCTGTTCGGGGGCAGACAAGGCGCGCAGCGCCTCCAGATTGAATTCAGACATCAGGCTCTCCTGTCAGTCATAAAAATCGACGGCCGGATCCAGCACTGGGCGAACAATCCCGGCACGAATAGCGAAATCACCGAATCCTTCATCAGGTTGACGCTCGGCGGCCCAACGGCCGACCAGGGCGTCGATCTCGCTGAGGATCTCCGCTTCGGTAATATTTTCCCGATACATACGCGGAATCCGCGTCCCTTCGCGATTACCGCCGAGATGCAGGTTATAGCGGCCAATCGCCTTGCCCACCAGGCCGATTTCCGCCAGCAGAGCACGGCCGCAGCCGTTCGGGCAACCAGTGACGCGCAGTACGATATGCTCGTCGCCGACGCCGTGATTACACATGATGGCTTCCACCGCCGAGACAAACTGCGGCAGGAAACGTTCAGCTTCCGCCATCGCCAGCGGGCAGGTCGGCAATGAAACGCACGCCATCGAATTTTTGCGTTGCTCGGTTACGCTGTCGTCCATCAACCCGTATTGGCGCGCCAGCGCTTCGATACTGGCCTTATCGCGACTGGCGACACCCGCCACGATCAGGTTTTGGTTGGCGGTCAACCGAAAATCCCCTTTATGGATTTTGGCGATCTCCGCCATCCCGGTTTTCAGCGGCCGGCCGGGATAATCAAGAATACGGCCGTTCTCGATAAACAGCGTCAAATGCCACTTTTTATCGATTCCTTTCACCCAACCGATGCGATCGCCGCGACCGGTAAATTCATAGGGGCGAACCGGCTCGAAAGTCACCCCCGCGCGCCGCTCCACTTCCTGCCGGAACGTATCGATGCCGACGCGCTCCAGCGTGTATTTGGTTTTGGCATTCTTGCGGTTGGTACGGTTGCCCCAGTCACGTTGCGTCGTCACTACCGCTTCGGCGATCGCCAGCGTATGGTCTACGGCAATATAGCCCAGCTCGCTGGCAGTGCGCGGGTAAGTCGCCTTATCACCGTGCGCAATAGACAAACCGCCGCCCACCAACACATTGAAGCCGACCAGACGGCCGTTATCCGCAATCGCCACAAAATTCATATCATTGGCGTGCAGATCAACATCGTTCTGCGGCGGGATCACTACCGTAGTCTTGAATTTACGTGGCAGATACGTCGACCCGAGGATCGGCTCTTCATCGGTCGCCGCCACCTTCTCCTGATCCAGCCAGATCTCGGCATAGGCACGGGTACGCGGCAGCAGATGCTCGGAAATGCGTTTCGCCCATTCATATGCCTGGCTGTGCAATTCCGACTCCACCGGGTTAGAAGTACACAGCACATTGCGGTTGACGTCGTTGGCGGTCGCCAACGAATCCAGCCCCAGATCATGCAGCAGCTGATGGGCGGATTTCAGATCCGACTTCAAAATGCCATGAAACTGAAAGGTCTGGCGGTTGGTGATACGAATGCTGCCATACAGCGTATTTTCACCGGCGAACTTATCAATGCCCAGCCACTGCTGCGGCGTCATGACGCCGCCAGGCAAACGACAACGCAGCATCATGGCATGACGCGGCTCCAGTTTCTGTTCCGCGCGCTCGGCACGAATATCCCGATCATCCTGCTGATACATGCCGTGAAAGCGGATCAACAGAAAATTGTCGCCGTTGAACCCGCCGGTCAGGCCGTCGTTCAAATCTTCTGCGATGGTGCCGCGCAAATAATGGCTTTCCTGCTTCAGGCGCTCAGCATCAGCCAGTTTGCCTTCCACCACCAACGGGCCGGAGTATCTTTCGCTCATCAGTACACATCTCTCTGGTAACGCCGCTCAAGACGCAGCTCACTCAAAAACTCATCCGCTTGCTCCGCATCCATACCGCCCTGTTCAGACAGCACCGCCAGCAGCGCCTGCTCCACATCCTTCGCCATACGGTTGGCATCGCCGCACACATAGATATGCGCGCCATCCTGGATCCAGCGCCACACGTCGGCGCCCTGCTCGCGGATCCGATCCTGCACATAGACCTTGTGCGCCTGATCGCGCGACCAGGCCAGATCGATACGAGTCAGCAGGCCGTCCTTCACGTAGCGCTGCCACTCCACCTGGTAAAGAAAATCCTCGGTAAAGTGCGGATTGCCGAAAAACAGCCAGTTTTGACCAGCGGCGCCCTGCGCTTCACGCTGCTGCATAAAGGCACGGAACGGCGCGATACCGGTGCCGGGGCCAATCATGATCACCGGGGTCTGCGGATCGGCCGGCAGGCGGAAATGGTCATTGTGTTCGATAAAGACCCGTACCTCGCCATCCTCACCCACGTAATCGGCAAGATAACCGGACGCGCCGCCGGTGCGGGCCCGCCCTTCATATTCATAGCGCACCACACCCACGGTGATATGCACTTCGCCGCCAACCTCATCCTGCGCGGACGCGATGGAATACAAACGGGGCGTCAGCGGGCGCAGCAGGCCGGTCAGTTGCTCCGGCGTCAATTCCACCGGCGCTTCCCGCACCATGTCGACCAGCGGCGTCCGCTGCGCGTACTGTTGCAACGCCGTCTTATCCGCTAGCAGCCCGAGCAGTTTCTCGTTGCGCGCCAGCGCCGCGTATTTTTCCACCAACGGCGCGGTATTCTGCGTCAGCTCGAAGTGCCGCTGCAACGCCTGCTCCAACGACAGCGTGGCGCCATTCACCACGACCGGCTCATCCCCGTTCAGCCACAGCAGCGCCAACAATTCGCGCACCAGTTCGGGAGCGTTTTCATACCACACGCCGAGCGCGTCGCCAGGCTGATACTGCAAGCCCGATTCGCCCAAGTCGATTTCAATATGGCGGATATCTTTTTCGGAATGGCGGCCGGTGATCTTCTGATTCACCGCCAACGATGCAGTATAAGGCGCTTCTTTGCTGTAGATACTGGCGGCTGCGGCTGGCGCCGACGCAATCCCAGCAGTCGTCGTCACGGGTTGCACAGCCAGTCGGCCTTTTAATGCATCAACCACCTGACGACGCCACTGCTCCGCCTGCGGTTGGAAAGCGACATCCGCATCCACACGCGCCAGTAGCCGGGTTGCCCCTAGCTCCGCCAGACGGCTGTCGAAATCTTTACCCGCCTTGCTGAAAAATTCATACGACGTATCACCCAGCCCGAACACGGCGAATGCGGTATCCGTCAATTGAGGGGCTTTTTTCGAGAACAGAAACTTATATAGCGCCACCGCCTCTTCCGGCGGCTCCCCCTCGCCCTGCGTGGAAGTCACTATCAGCAGGAGTTTTTCCTGCCCAATTTGCTTGAACTTGTAGTCGCCTGCATTGACCAGCGAGACCGGTAGACCCGCCGCCTGTAGATCGTCACGCATCTGTTCGGCCACGCGCCGGGCATTGCCGGTCTGTGATGCGGCAATCAGGGTGATACTGATGGGCGGCGCGGAAGCGATCGCTGTAGATACGGCATCTGCCGTCTGGGCAACGGCGACGCCGGGCTGCTGCGCCACACCCCAGAAATAACCGGACAGCCAGGCCAGTTGGGTAGGCGATAAATCACCGATCGCCGCCTGAAGACGCGAAAGTTGCTCCGCGCTCAACGGGAGCAGCGGAGTCGAAGAAACCGGGCTTGTCATTGTGATGTTTATTTCCTTGTTCTGATTCGCGGGCGCTAATGCCAATTTGGAGCAATAGATAGTTGAACGGAATATAAAGTAACCATCCTTATGCTAACAATTAAAGACGGTATGGAAATATTAAATAACCAAAATACCTAAGTGGTTTTTTTGATAACCCTTATTGGTTTAAGTGTTATTAACCGCTATTTATCACGTTGATTATTTGAATTTTTTGCTGCATTACACCGATTGAACTCCCCTCTTTCACTGCAGCGAATCACGCCGTGGCGCGCCGGCAAGGAATAGTCCGGGTTTTAGCGGGAAAACCTATTGCCACCCCACGCAAACCGACGAAAACGTGCTTCAACCGGCACTTTCCGGTAGTATGCGACGGTTTTTTGATTGATCCGACTGATACGAGAACGTCACCATGGCAACCACGCTATTCAAAGATTTCCAGTTCGAAGCCGCCCACCGGCTTCCCCACGTTCCTGAGGGACATAAATGCGGCCGTCTGCATGGACACTCTTTTATGGTTAGGCTGGAAGTGACCGGCGAGGTTGACCCTCATACCGGTTGGGTGATGGATTTCGCCGAACTGAAGGCCGTGTTCAAACCGATCTGGCAACGGCTGGATCACTACTATCTCAACGACATCCCAGGGCTGGAGAATCCGACCAGCGAAGTGCTGGCCCAATGGATCTGGCAGCAATTGAAACCCTCTCTGCCAGAACTGAGTGCGGTGACGGTCAAGGAAACCTGCACCGCCGGGTGCGTCTACCGCGGCGGCGCCTGACCGGCGCCTCAGGCGATATTCAGGTACTTGTGCGTCTGCATCGATAACCGCCAGTTGCGGGCGATGCAGGTCGTAATACAAAGCCGTGTCGCCTCGTCTTTCTGACTGACCGGTTGTAGCGCCACTACCCGCGCTTTATCGTCATCAAGACGCGCCAGCAAGGCATCCAGCGCCTCCACATCACGCTCTCGCGCCACAGGGTGCTTAATTTCATCGGCGCGTTGCAGCGCTGACAACAACACCGCCATGCCGCCGCGCATATTCACTTTAGGCGATACCGTCACCCAGGTTGCGGGCGAACAGCGCACATCATGAGTACCGCTGGTTTCAATCTGCGTGCTGAACCCTTGCTGCTCCAGCGCCAGCGTCAGCGGCGTCAGATCGTGAATACAAGGCTCGCCGCCAGTAATCACCACATGCCGGGCGGTATACCCCAGTTCACGCATCGACGACAGAATCTCCGTTGCATCAGCCGCGCCCCACACATCGCTTTCAGCGGTTTTTGTCAGCACCTCCACCAGTGAGCGTTGTCGCTCGGCGAGCTTCTCCCAGGTATGTTTGGTATCACACCAGCTGCACCCCACCGGACACCCCTGCAGGCGAATAAACACCGCCGGAACGCCGGTAAAATAGCCTTCGCCCTGCAAAGTCTGGAACATTTCATTAATCGGGTACTGCGGCATGGTGATTCATCATTCCTTCTGGTCAAACCGCTATTATCACCGATAGACGGCCACATGCCAAACCGCGCCATTCGGGAACACATGTCGGTTAAGCGCCCTGACGCCGCCTGCTCCATCTCCCGTCATGTTTTTCCGCCCAACCGGGCTTGAATGCGGGTACGACGCCAACGCGGAAACCCTGAGTGTGCTCGACAAAGGGAACCGAGAAGCGTTTATTTGTACAACCCGTATCCACCGTCAATAATCAACAGGCGGCGATGACCGGCAATGCCGCGCTCAAATAAGGAAAAGTAAGATGAATCTATTGAAACCTATCGCTTTTTTATTCCTCTCACTCCCCGTCGCTCCGGTACTGGTTCATGCCGAAGCGGTGACGCAGGTTAAGACCCAGCCGGGTTATTACCGTATCCTCGTCGGACAATATGAAATCACCGCGTTATCCGATGGCACCAACGTCATACCGATGGACAAGCTGCTGCTCAAAACGCCGCAGGAAAAAATCGTCAGCCTGCTGGAAGCCAACTACCTAAAACCGCAAGTGGAAACGTCCATCAACGCCTATCTGATCAATACCGGTGACAACCTGATTCTGGTCGACGCGGGCACCGGCGCGTTGGGCGGTAAAAATACCGGTAAGACGCTGAGTAACCTGAAAGCGGCCGGTTATCAGCCCGAACAGGTAGACACCGTACTGATAACCCACTTGCACGCCGATCATTTCGGCGGGCTGGTTAGCAATGACAAGCTGGCTTACCCCAACGCCACTGTGTACGTGAATCAGAAAGACACCGATTTCTGGCTGAGTCAGGACAACCTAAAGGCCGCACCGCAAGATAAAAAAGCCGGTTTTGAGCGCGTGCAGACGGTATTCCGCCATATTCGCGACGCCGGCAAGCTGAAAACGTTCGGCGATACCCCATCGTTGCCTGCCGGTATTACCGCCATACAGACGCCGGGCCATACCCCCGGTCACACCTCATTCCTGGTGAGCAGCAACGGACAGAACATGCTGTTGTGGGGTGACATTGTCCACGCCGAAGCGGTGCAGATGCCACTGCCGGGCACCGCCATCGCGTTCGACGCCGATAGCGATCAGGCGGTACGCACCCGCGACGCCTTGCTGAAAGAAACCGTGAAGCAGGGATACTGGGTGGCCGGCGCACATTTGCCGTACCCCGGTATCGGGCATATCGCGGTGAAATATGGCACAGCGGGAAACGCCAACGGTTATCGTTGGTTACCGGCCAACTACAGCCTGGCCGGTTTGTAAGCATAGAAAAAAATGGGCTTCCGCCAGGAAGCCCGAAAGGACTTACAGGTAGACTCGTAAATATTCGGAAAGGCACAGGATGGCCATTGCCTGACCATACGGCATCGACGTCAGCGGGATCTGGCGGTAGTAGTCCAGATCCTTGCCCATGGCGGTGCCGAACGACACCTGCAGCAGCTCGCCTTCGGCATTGATGTTGCCCACCACGCCGCGCACCGCTTTCTCCGCCATTTCAGCATAACGACGGTCGATATAGC
The DNA here is from genome assembly GCF_014855505.1 of Musicola keenii. Classification (NCBI taxonomy): domain Bacteria; kingdom Pseudomonadati; phylum Pseudomonadota; class Gammaproteobacteria; order Enterobacterales; family Pectobacteriaceae; genus Musicola; species Musicola keenii. Next base: position 25,190 of record NZ_JAAWVW010000015.1, read on the forward strand.
GTTTGCGTACCGCTTTCAGAATGCCGTAGGCGAAACCGGCGGTTGCGGAACTCTCCAGATAGGAATTAGGGTCGTCCAACAATGTATGCCACAGACCGCTGTCATCCTGATACTTCGCCAGCGCTTCAATTTGGCTTTCCAACACCTGAACCAGGAAACGGCGGGTGGCATTGTGTTCCGGCAGATCCAGCAACTCGATGAATTCCGGAATAACCATGGTCAGCCAGCTGTTGCCACGCGCCCAGCGCGCCTGAGCAAAGTTGTGGTTGCCGTCGAAGGTCCAGCCGTGAAACCACAACCCGCTTTGACGATCCATCAGATACTGGACGTGCAGCAAAAACTGATAGGTCGCTTCTTCGACAAACTCCGGACGATTGAACAACTTGCCGATCTTCGCCAGCGGCAGCACGCTCATCATTAGCGTGTCATCCCACATTTGGTCAGTGTTTTCGCTGTTGTAGACAATATGCTGCAGGCCGTTTTTGCGGGTACGCGGCATGTCGTACATCACCCATTCGGCCCAGCGTTCCAGATAAGGCTGCCAGTGACTGTTACCCGTCTCTTCGTAGCGGTAAGCCAGCGTCAGGAACGGACATACCGTGTTGACATTTTTAGTGGGCGTCCCTTCCGCCAGACGAGCGCTAAACCAGTCGTCAATGATGGCGCGCATGTTGTCATCGCCAGTCTGACGGTAATACTGATACATCCCGTACAGCCCGATACCGTGCGTCCACTCCCAGCCGGCCCAGCCCTTGGTGTCAATCACCCGGCCATCATCCAGCCGCAGCAGAAATTCGCCGGTCTTATCCTCAATATTGATCAGATTGTCAGTAATGCGGCAAATCAGCACCTTCAGCTCCTCGCGGGAGATGAAATACTCCGGCTGACGCAGCAGCGCACTCTGTTTTACAGGGAATATGGTCATAACGTATATCCAGTTCCAATCTCATTACACATCAATGAATGCCATGCTGCGCCGTATGACTGAGCGGTCGAGCGGGCGCCTTGTGGCGGTTAAGGTAGCCAATATTGTTGTTCCCCCACAGCGATTCGTAAGGCAGGCCGGCCAGCATTTCTACGGTGGCGCGTGCCTCCGGAGTGATCTTTTCAGGCACAATACGGCCGGCTTCGCGCATTTTCGCCGTCTCATCACGCAGCACGCCGTGCGTCTGCAGGTTCAGCTTGAAGCGCAGCGAAACCAGAAAACCCAGAGTCAAAACGATGACCGTACCGAAGCACAGCACCATCAGGATGGTATGGCTGACGCCCGGTGCCTGGGTCGCTTGGCCGGACACAAAACCGGAGAACTGTAAAATCACCCCGACCAGCATCACCGCGCCGGCCTGGGACGCCTTGCGGGTCAACGTCATAATCCCGGCGAAGATCCCCTCGCGGCGTTGGGCAGTAATGATTTCATCGATATCCGCGATATAGGTGTAGGTGTTCCAGGGAACATAGTTGATACCACCGCGCCCCAGCCCCGCCAGCCCGGAAACCAGCAACAACAGCGTGAAGGTGTTGTGCATGCCGCTGTAATACAGGAAACCGTAGGAAAGCGCGCTCAGGCCGAACAGGCAGACTACCATCCGATAAGACGGGGCCGGGCCGAATTTGATGCACAGCGGAATCATCAACAGTACGGAAATAAACTGCAGGATCGCCATGGTACCCATCAGGTTGGAGGCCATGGTCGGGCTTTGCATCAGCACGAACACCACATAATAGGTAAACACGGCGTTGAAGACGTCTTGCGCGATATAGCCACCCAGATACATTCCCAAATGCTGACGGAAAATGCGAATGCGCAGCGTCGAAAGCAGCTCGACATTCAGACGTTTGAGGCTCTGCCCCAACGTCAGCGATTGACGTTCTTTTTCCGCCCGCAGCGACGCTTCCGACATCTGTTCGCGCGACCGCTCCCAAGTAAAGAAGTACACCATGGTCAGTACGAAGGCGCAGATCACCGAGAACACCAGGCTGGAGTAGAAGAAGGAAACAGCATTGTCCTTACCAAAGTAGCCCAGCAGAATACCCGGCAAAAACGCCGCCAGAATCGCCGACAGCTGAGCCAGAGCGATACGCGCGCCGGAAAACTTGGTTTTTTGTTTGAAATCGTCGGTCATTTCCGGCACCAACGTTTCATACGGCACCAACACCATGGTGTATACCACGTCAAACAGCAGGTAGGTCAGCAGGTAGTACCAGTAACTCATGTGACCGACCCACATCAAGCTGTAGCTGAAGACCAGTGGAATACCCAGCAGGATAAAAAATTTGCGACGACCGAAGCGTTTTCCCAACCCGGTAGAGCCGAAGTTGTCGGTCAGGAAACCCATCAACGGACTGACAACCGCATCTAGCACCCTGGCCATGGCAAAAATGAAGGTCGCCTGAATCGGCGTCAGCCCGCAAAAGGTAGTGTAGAAGTAGAGTAGCCAGCCGGCCGTCAGCGCGGTGGTACCCGCACCGAGGAAATCGCCGGACCCATAGGCCAGGTAATTCGCCAGCCCAATCTTACGTGTTTTCATCGCCGTCCTTCCTCATTCATTGTATTTATGAAGGTATCGTGGCAGGCACAGGAGTGTTGCCGCCGTAGCGTTAAGGTAGCCGCCGGGCTATGTAAAAACCTTTGCACTTTTGCCATCACACTGCCGCCGCTGGCACCCGCAGGAAGAACAGCCCGATCTGCTTCAAATTTCCGGTCGAAATACAGTTTCAATTCATTAGAACCCACAGTCCGAAGCCACTCTACCGGCTACCGACGCTGACGACATGCCGGGAAAACAGGATTTGGGATCGGGTTCATTGTTTGTCGCTGTCAGGATTCAAATAAGAAGCAACGCCTGGAAATGGCTTCACATTTCAGACGATCTGCGCAGTGGCGACGTGTGACGAGATACCGGCGGGAAGACGGCGGACAAAAAAAATCCGGCAGCCGCGAAGCTGCCGGATTTGTTCATTGTGATGCCCGGCGCACAACACGCCGGGCGGTAGGCGCTTATGCCTGACCTTTCACTTCTTTCAGGCCGTTGAACGGTGCAGAATCACCCAGCGCTTCTTCGATACGAATCAGCTGGTTGTATTTAGCCACACGGTCAGAACGGCTCATGGAACCGGTCTTGATCTGGCCAGCCGCAGTACCTACCGCCAGGTCGGCGATGGTAGCGTCTTCGGTTTCGCCGGAACGATGAGAGATCACCGCAGTGTAGCCCGCGTCTTTCGCCATCTTGATAGCAGCCAGCGTTTCGGTCAGAGAACCGATCTGGTTGAATTTGATCAGGATGGAGTTAGCGATGCCTTTCTCGATACCTTCTTTCAGGATCTTAGTGTTAGTAACGAACAGGTCGTCGCCCACCAGCTGGATTTTGTCGCCCAGCACTTTGGTCTGGTAAGCAAAGCCAGCCCAGTCGGATTCGTCCAAACCGTCTTCGATGGATACGATCGGGTACTGTTTGGTCAGCTCTTCCAGGAAGTGGGTGAATTCTTCAGAGGTGAACGCTTTGTTGCCTTCGCCAGCCAGAACGTATTTACCGTCTTTGTAGAATTCAGATGCAGCGCAGTCCATCGCTAACGTGATGTCTTTGCCCAGCACGTAACCAGCCGCTTTCACCGCTTCAGCGATAACAGCCAGTGCTTCGGCGTTGGAACCCAGGTTCGGCGCATATCCGCCTTCGTCGCCAACGGCAGTGTTCAGACCTTTGCCTTTCAACACTTTCGCCAGGTGATGGAAAACTTCAGAACCCATACGGATGGCTTCTTTCACGGTTTTCGCGCCTACCGGCTGAATCATGAATTCCTGGATGTCGACATTGTTGTCGGCGTGTTCACCACCGTTGATGATGTTCATCATCGGCAGCGGCATGGAGTATTTGCCCGGAGTGCCGTTCAGTTCAGCGATATGAGCATACAGCGGCAGGCCTTTGGATGCCGCAGCGGCTTTGGCGCTGGCCAGGGAAACCGCCAGAATGGCGTTGGCGCCGAAGTTGGATTTGTTTTCAGTACCATCCAGGTCGATCATGATTTTGTCGACGGTAGCCTGATCCTTGGCGTCTTTGCCCAGAATAGCCTGTGCAATCGGGCCGTTAACCGCAGCAACCGCTTTGGTTACGCCTTTGCCCAGGAAACGGGATTTGTCACCGTCACGCAGTTCCAGCGCTTCGCGAGAACCGGTGGACGCACCTGACGGTGCCGCAGCCAGACCAACGAAGCCGCCTTCCAGATGCACTTCAGCTTCAACAGTCGGGTTTCCGCGTGAGTCGATGATTTCGCGGCCGATGACTTTAACAATTTTGGACATTAGATTTTCCTCAGTACAAGTTAAACTAAAACTTCAGACAAACAACGCGCGTTCAGAGAACCGCGCGTTGCTGCAAAACCTTATTTCACCTGACCTTTCTGGTACGCCCCGGCGGCTTTTACAAAACCGGCGAACAGCGGGTGTCCGTCTCGTGGCGTGGAGGTAAATTCCGGGTGGAATTGACACGCCACAAACCACGGATGATCAGGCAGCTCAACAATTTCCACCAGTCTGCGGTCGGCGGAAACGCCTGCAACGCGCATCCCCGCAGCCTCAATCTGCTTCAACAACATATTGTTGACTTCGTAGCGATGGCGGTGACGCTCGATAATGGTCGGCTCCGCATAGAGCTGACGCACCAGACTGCCCTCCACCAGATGGCATTCTTGGCCGCCAAGGCGCATGGTACCACCGAGATCGCTATTTTCGTTACGCACTTCAAGATTGCCTTCTGCATCGCGCCATTCGGTAATCAGCGCCACCACCGGGTACTTACAGTCCGGCATAAACTCGGTAGAGTTTGCCCCCTCCATACCGGCGACGTTACGGGCAAACTCCATCAATGCGACCTGCATTCCCAGGCAAATGCCCAGATACGGGATCTTGTTCTCGCGGGCATAACGCGCCGCCATCACTTTTCCTTCAACGCCGCGGTAGCCAAAGCCCCCCGGGATCAGAATTGCATCCAGCCCCTTGAGGACATCCACGCCGCGTGTTTCAACATCCTGCGAATCGATCAACTTGATGTTGATGGTGAGGCGATTTTTCAGACCGCCATGGCGCAGCGCCTCAATCACCGACTTATAAGCGTCCGGCAATTCCACATATTTGCCGATCATCCCGATAGTGACTTCACCAACCGGGTTGGCTTCCTGATAAATGACCTGTTCCCATTCTGACAGATCGGCTTCCGGACAGTTCAAGCTGAATCGTTTACAAATATAATCGTCCAGCCCCTGAGATTTCAATAGCGCTGGAATTTTATAAATAGAATCAAGATCCTTCAGTGAAATAACCGCTTTCTCCGGCACGTTGCAGAAAAGCGCAATTTTTGCGCGCTCGTTCGCGGGTACGGTGCGATCGGAACGGCAAATCAGTACGTCGGGCTGAATCCCGATCGACAGCAGTTCTTTCACGGAGTGCTGGGTCGGTTTCGTTTTCACTTCGCCGGCTGCCGCCATGTAAGGCACCAGCGTCAAATGCATGAACAACGTATGTTCGCGGCCCACATCCACCGCCATCTGGCGAATGGCTTCCAAAAACGGCAAGGATTCGATATCACCCACAGTACCGCCGATTTCCACCAGCACCACGTCATGACCTTCGCCGCCTTCGATAATGCGTTCTTTAATCGCGTTGGTGATATGAGGGATAACCTGAATGGTCGCACCCAGATAATCGCCCCGGCGCTCTTTGCGCAGGACGTCAGAATAAATGCGTCCGGTGGTGAAGTTATTGCGGCGCGTCATTTTAGTGCGAATAAAGCGCTCATAGTGACCCAGATCGAGATCAGTTTCGGCGCCGTCTTCCGTCACGAACACTTCACCGTGCTGTGTCGGGCTCATCGTTCCCGGATCCACATTGATGTACGGGTCCAGTTTCATGATGGTCACGTTGAGGCCACGGGCTTCAAGAATAGCCGCCAGAGAGGCTGCGGCAATGCCTTTACCCAGAGAGGATACGACCCCGCCGGTCACAAAAATATAATTAGTTGTCATGCTGAACCTGAGAATTTGGGTTTATTTAAGGACGATAAGAAAAGACCAAGACGGGAAAGTAGTATACCCTAAGCCGCTGAACGCCACAAATGTTCGTTTTGCTGAACCAGCGGCGAACATCCGGTTGTTGACAGGTTTCTCTTTGCGAAAGAACAGATTAAAAACACAATTTAAAAACAAATAGATAAAAATAAAGAGCGGCAAAAAGGCATTCTTCCCCGCTCTTTTTTCATCAAAGTGCTTTTTCTCGTTCTTTCACCTGCTGCCATGCGGCATCCATCTCGTCCAGACTCGCTTCGGCAAGGGTTTTCCCTTGTTCGGTAATCAACTGTTCTACCTGCCGGAAGCGGCGACAAAATTTATGATTAGCCTGCTGCAGTGCGATTTCCGCCTTATGCCCCAGATGGCGGGAAAGATTCACCGCCGCAAACAGCATATCGCCGAGTTCCTCCCCCAACCGTTCCGGATCGACGACAGCCTGCTGCGCTTCATGCATCACCTCGTCGATTTCCTCGTACAGCTTGTCCACCACCGGCCCCAGCGTATGCCAGTCAAAACCGACGGCGGCGCAACGCTGCTGGATTTTATGCGCACGCATCAACGCAGGCAGTGCGTCGGGAATATCATCCAGCTGTGAGTGGCGATCCTTCTCAGCTCGCTCCTGCGCCTTGGTCTGTTCCCAATTGGCCAGTACCGCTTCGCTGTCCTTCAGCTCCGGTCGCTGCGCGCCAAAAATATGCGGATGCCGACGCTCCAGTTTGTCACTGATAGCATCACAAACATCTGAGAAATCAAATAGATTCTCTTCTTCCGCCATACGTGCGTAAAACACCACCTGAAACAGCAAGTCGCCTAACTCGCTGCGCAAGTCGTCAAAATCCTTGCGGCTGATGGCGTCCAGCACTTCGTAGGTTTCTTCCAGCGTGTAAGGCGCGATGGTGTCAAACGTCTGTTCCCGATCCCACGGGCACCCGTTTTCCGGGTCGCGCAGTTGCTTCATGATGTTGAGCAGACGTTCCGTCGATGAAGGCATTTTTCTATCCTGAGTGTATTTCAGTGAAAGTATATCGGTGTGGCTGGCCGCATCGCCCGTCGGACTGTTCGCAGACGACGCCGTCAGCCGATAAAAGCGGCCTCCCGGCGCAGGGAGGCCGAAGGGGCCGTGGCTTAGCTATTCCCCTGCAAACGGCGGGCGTCGATTACATCCGGCAGCTGATTCAGCTTAGCCAGCACTCGCCCCAGCACCTGCAGGTTATAGATCTCCATCTCCATATCGATGGTCGCCAGTTGCTGCTTCACATCGCTACGGCTGGAAACGCCCAGCACATTGACTTTTTCGTTGGCGAGGATTGTAGTGATATCGCGCAGCAAGCCGCTGCGGTCATTGGCCGTGACCCGAACCACCAGCGAATAACCGCTGGAGTAGCTTTCGCCCCACACCGCTTCCACAATGCGTTCCGGCGCATGACCACGCAGATCGTCCAACTGCTCGCAATCGGCGCGATGGATGGAGATCCCCCGACCGCGAGTGATAAAACCGATAATGTCATCACCAGGAATCGGCTGGCAGCAGCGGGCGATGTGATGCATCAGATTACCGACGCCTTCTACTACGATGCGGCCATTATCCTTGGCGGCGGCGCGTGTCGCCGGTTGCTGAGATTTTTGCGTCAGTTGGCGCAATGCTTCGCGATCCTGCTCTTCCGCGCTGGGCTGGTTCACCTTCGACTGCAGGAAATTCACCATCTGGTTCAGGCGAACATCGCCGCCGCCGATGCCGGCCAACAGTTCGTCCATCGAATTCATGTTGTAGCGCGGCAGCAGCAGTTTCTCCGCCATCTTCAGGCTGATGCCCAGATGCTCCAGCTCATCGTCCAGGATCTGTTTGCCCGCCAGAATGTTCTTGTCCCGATCCTGCTTGCGGAACCAGTTATGGATCTTAGAGCGGCCGCGGCTGGTGGTGATATATCCCAGATTCGGGTTCAGCCAATCCCGGCTGGGGTTCGGCTGTTTCTGGGTGATAACTTCAATCTGGTCGCCCATCTGCAACTGGTAGGTGAACGGCACAATACGCCCGCTCACTTTGGCGCCGATGCAACGATGACCGATATCGCTGTGAATATGGTAGGCGAAATCCAGCGGCGTCGACCCGGCGGGCAGATCCACCACGTCGCCTTTCGGTGTAAACACATACACGCGATCGTCGAACACCTGGCTGCGCACCTCGTCGAGCATCTCGTCCGAGTCAGCCATCTCCTCTTGCCAAGACAACAGTTTACGCAGCCAGGCAATACGCTCTTCGTAGCCGGAACGACCGGCAGAGGCAGTGCCTTCCTTGTATTTCCAGTGGGCGGCGACCCCTAACTCAGCGTCTTCGTGCATCTGACGGGTACGGATCTGAATTTCCACCGTTTTACCGCCCGGCCCCAATACCACGGTATGAATGGACTGGTAGCCGTTGGGTTTGGGGTTGGCGACATAATCGTCGAACTCGTCCGGCAGATGGCGGAAATGCGTATGCACGATCCCCAGCGCCGCATAGCAATCCTGCAGACGTTCCACCACCACGCGCACCGCGCGCACATCGAATAACTCATCGAACGACAGCGATTTTTTCTGCATCTTGCGCCAGATGCTGTAGATATGCTTGGGACGGCCGTACACATCCGCCTTCAGCCCTTCCAGCTCCATGGTGCCGCGCAGGTTTTTCACAAAAGTCTCGATATACTGCTCGCGATCGATACGGCGCTCATGCAGCAGCTTGGCGATGCGTTTGTACTCATCCGGATGCAGATAGCGGAAACAGAAATCCTCCAGTTCCCACTTGAGCTGGCCGATACCCAGCCGGTTGGCCAGCGGCGCATAGATATTGGTACACTCTTTAGCCGCCAGTACACGCTCTTCTTCCGGGGCATCCTTCACCTCGCGCAGGTGGGCGATACGCTCCGCCAGTTTGATGACCACGCAGCGGAAATCTTCCACCATCGCCAGCAGCATGCGACGAATGTTGTCGACTTGCTCGGAACCGACCGAATCGTTCTGGGTGGCTTTCAGCTGGCGGATCGCATCCATATCGCGCACACCATGCACCAGGTTAACAATGTTCTTGCCGAAGGTTTCGCGCAGCGTGTCTTCGTCCACCACGTTGGCGTTAGCCAGCGGGAACAGCATGGCCGCACGCATACTGTCGTTATCCATGCTCAACGTGGACAGGATCTCCACCATCTCGATGCCGCGCCATAGCAGCAGCATGGCGTCAGGGTGTCCCTGCGTTTTTTCTTCGCAATAACGCCAGGTTTCGGCGAGGCGGTCACACGCCTGCTTGCTGGCGATCCCCAACGAAGCAATCCAGGCGTCCGGCACAAATTTGCCTTCGGTATTCAAATGCGCACTTCTTACCGCAACCATAATTTCTCCCTGTTTTACCGCACGTTAGAGTCAAGCAAAAACAGTGCCATCGACTCAAGATGTCCGGTATGTGGAAACATGTCCAGCATCGCCAGCTGCTCCAACCGGTACCCTGCTGCCAGCAGTACCCGGCTGTCGCGCGCCAGCGTAGTCGGATTACAGGATATATAAACCACGCGGCCGGGGGTCAACTTCACAATCTGTGACATCACACCGGGCGCACCAGCTCGCGCCGGATCGAGCAATATCTTATCAAAACCCTGGGCGGCCCACGGCTGCCGTGTCACGTCTTCTTCCAGATTCTGGAGAAAGAATGTGACATTACCGAACGCATTGCGCTCGGCATTTTCACGCCCTTTTTCCACCAGGGCGGCCACACCTTCCACGCCGACCACGCTGGCTGCCCGGCGTGCCAACGGCAGCGTAAAGTTTCCCATACCGCAAAACAGATCGAGCACCCGCTCATGCGGCTGCGGGTCAAGCCACTCCAGCGCTTGCGCCACCATGCGCTGATTAGCCTCGTCGTTGACCTGAATAAAATCGCGCGGGCTGAATGCCAGCGATAACCCATCGATCCGGTACGAAGGCGCTGCGCCACGCAGACACTCCAGCGCACCCGCCTCCGGCGCCAGAAACAACGCGCAGCCAACGCGCGCGCCAAAATCGTTCAGCGCCTGCCGATCGGCCTCCTGCAATACATCCAGATGACGCAGCACCACCAACGGCCCCTGCTCCGCCATCACCAGTTCCACATGCCCAAGCCGTTTGACCGCCTTCAAACCGGCCAGACAATCGCGCAGCGGCGTCAGCAACGACGCCAGTGCCGGATGCAGAACAGGACAAACATGAATATCCGCCAGATCGTGCGACCCTTCTCGGCGGTACCCCATCAGCAATTGACGAGTTTTCGGTTGATACAGCAATGCCAGCCGGGCCCGACGGCGATAGCCATAATCAGGGCCGTCAATCACCACCGGTTCCGGCATATCCACGCCGGTTTCCCGCCGCATCAGATGGCGCAACGCCGCCGCTTTGCTGCGCTGCTGCAACGCCATGCCGGCATGCTGCTGCTGGCAACCGCCGCAGACGGAAAAATGCGGACACCTCGGTTCAACCCGCTCATCGCTGCTGTTCAACCGGCGGCGCAACCGGGCATGGGCAAACTGGCGCTTTTCTGTCGTCAGTTGGACTTCAGCTTGTTCCCCCGGCAGCACTCCGGGAATAAACAGGGTCTTGCCCTCATGGCGGGCGACGCCCTGCCCGAACGAATCGAGTGATTCCACCGTCACGGTGAGGATTTGCCGGGTCGTCACGCGCCGGTTTGGAGAGTAGAATTGCGCCATAGATGTGCTGTCATTGATGATTTAATGGATTAGTCGGCCTCAATTCTCCCACATTGGAACCCCATGACCAAATACAGTCTGCGCGCACGCATGATGATACTGATCCTGGCCCCCTCACTCGTTATAGGGTTGTTACTCAGTAGCTTTTTCGTCATTCACCGCTACAACCAGCTACAAAATCAATTGGCCGAAACCGGCATCAGCATTATCGAACCGCTGGCCGTCAACAGCGCTTACGCCGTCTCGCAACGCCAGCTTGAGCCGTTGCAAACACTGATCAACGTGCTCCACCGCCACCATTCCGATATCGTGCACGCTATCAACGTATACGATGCCGGCAACCAGCTTATCGCATCCAGCAATCCGCACCCGTTCAGCGCAAAAATCCAATTGCCGCCGGGCGCGCCCATACCCGACGCCCTGCTGTTGCAGCAGGATAACGACAATCTGATTCTGATGGCGCCGATGGAGCAGAACAATCGGGGCGCCGACATGCCCGCCATGAAGCGACCGCCGCTGGGATACGTCGCAATCGAACTCAACCTGAGCGCCATCCGGCTGCAGCAGTATCGTGAGATGTTCATAGCGGCATGCCTGCTGCTGGCGTGCATGGGAATAGCCCTGTTGCTGGCCTACCGTCTGATGCGGGATGTCACCATTCCCATCCGCAACATGGTGGAAACCGTGGATCGCATCCGCCGCGGTCAGTTGGACAGCCGCGTAGAGGGCCGCATGCTGGGGGAACTGGACATGCTGAAAAACGGCATCAACTCGATGGCGATGTCGCTGACGGCGTACCATGAAGAGATGCAGCAGAATATCGATCAAGCCACCTATGATCTGCGTGAAACGCTGGAACAGATGGAGATCCAGAACGTCGAACTGGATCTGGCCAAAAAACGCGCGCAGGAAGCAGCGCGCATCAAATCCGAGTTTCTGGCCAATATGTCCCACGAACTGCGCACGCCGCTTAATGGCGTCATCGGGTTTACCCGTCAAACGCTGAAGACCCCGTTGACCCCGACGCAGCAAGACTACCTGCAAACCATCGAACGTTCCGCCAACAATCTGTTGAATATCATCAACGACGTACTGGACTTCTCCAAACTGGAAGCAGGCAAGCTGGTGCTGGAAAACATCCCGTTTTCACTGCACAACACGCTGGATGAAGTGGTGATGCTGCTGGCCCACACCGCCCACGAAAAGGGGCTGGAACTGACGCTCAACATCCAGCACGACGTGCCGGAACAGTTCATCGGCGACCCGTTGCGGTTACAGCAAATCATCACCAACCTGCTCGGCAACGCCATCAAATTTACCGAGCAAGGCAACATCGATATCCGTATCGAGAAACGCAAACAGGAGCAGCATCAGGTTCTGCTGGAGATCCAGATCAAGGATACCGGCATCGGCATCGCCGAAATTCAGCAGGCGCAGTTGTTTCAGGCATTCCGGCAAGCGGACACCAGCATTTCCCGCCGTCACGGCGGTACTGGGCTGGGGCTGGTGATTACCCAGAAACTGGTGCGGGAAATGGGCGGCGACATCAGTTTCCACAGCAAACTGAATCAGGGAACCACCTTCTGGTGCACCCTCAAACTGCAACTCAATCCGCATGTACTGGAGCCGAATCACCCTTTCGACATGCTGAGAGGCAAAAATCTGGCCTATGTGGAGAGTAACCCCACTGCCGCGCAGGCGACGCTGGATATTCTGGTGCATACGCCGCTGACGGTCAGCTACAGCCCGACGCTGGAACAATTACCGAACCGCACCTTCGACATCCTGCTGGTCGGCGTTCCCATCAGTTACCGCAATACCCTGCTGGACTTCACGCCGATTATCCGCGAATTCTGTCGTCTGGCGCCAAACGTTATCTTGGCGCTGCCGAGCCTGGCGGAAATGGACGCTGAACAGTTGAAATCCTTCGGTATCCATGCCTGCCTGAGCAAACCGATTACCGCCCCCCGCCTGTTGACGATACTGCAGGACAACCGGCTGTTCAGCCGCAGCGCCGCCGTGGCCACACAACCCGTCCCGCATTCTCAGTTGGAACGCCTGTCGCTGACCGTGATGGCGGTGGACGATAATCCGGCCAACCTCAAGCTGATCGGCGCCCTGCTGGAGGAACAGGTGGAAAATATTATTTTGTGCGACAACGGCGCCGAAGCCGTCGCCAAAGCGAAGAAAAACGCGCTGGACGTCATCCTGATGGATATCCAGATGCCGGGTATGGACGGGCTGCAGGCCAGCGAACTGATCCACCAAATTCCACTGCATCGCAACACGCCCATCGTGGCAGTCACTGCCCATACCATGAACGGCGAACGCGAGCAGTTGCTGAAATCCGGTATGGACGACTATCTGGCGAAACCGATCGACGAGCACATGCTGCGGCAAGTGCTGCTGCGCCGCATGTCCCGCCAGGAACCGACGGAATTGCCCGCCGCGACGCCGAATCCGGAAGCGCCCTCACTGTCTCTGGACTGGGATCTGGCATTACGGCAAGCGGCGCGCAAACCCGATTTGGCCCGCGACCTGCTGGGCATGTTGCTGGCGTTTCTGCCGCAGGTACGTCAACAGGTCGATCAGGTGTTGGACGGCTGCCCGCCGGACGACATGCTGGATCTGATCCATAAACTGCACGGCAGTTGTAGCTATAGCGGCGTCCCACGCCTCAGGCAAATCTGTCGCTGCATCGAACAGGAACTGCGTAAGGGCACGTCAGTGACTGATCTGGAGCCGGAATGGCTGGAACTGATCGACGAAATGGCCAACGTGGAAAACGCGGCTCGCAAGCAAATGCAAAAGATTTAAGCGCGACACGGGGCTCAGGACGAACCCCGCTTTAGAGCAGACAAGATGACCTGCCTGACGGCAACAGCTGCCGGCGACTGCACAAGCGGTTCACCGGCGAAAGCGGTCAGACCAGCGCCTGGCCAATCTTGAGCGTAGCGGCAATATTGCGCGCCGCCATACGGACATTGTCGGCGGCGTTGTCCAACGCCTCTTCCAGCGAGCAAATGTTGTACAGCACGCTGAAAACCGCATCCAAACCATGCTCGTGTACGATACCGACATCGGCGCTCAGGCTGCCGGCGATACCGATGACCGGTTTGTTGTAACGTTTGGCGACCCGCGCCACCCCAATCGGCACCTTACCGTGGATAGTCTGACTGTCGATGCGGCCTTCGCCGGTAATCACCAACGACGCATCCTTAACCAGCGCATCCAGGCCCAGCGCCTCGGTCACGATCTCAATCCCGCGCCGCAGCTCCGCGCCGCAGAACGCCTGCAAGGCAGCCCCCATCCCCCCGGCGGCACCCGCGCCCGGGACGTGTTCCACATCCATATCCAGCTGGCGGCGGATCACCCCGGCATAATGTTGCAACGCCTGATCCAATTGAGCGACCATATCGCGGGTAGCGCCCTTCTGCGGGCCGAACACCGCAGACGCGCCGTGTTCGCCGGTCAGCGGGTTGGTCACATCGCAGGCCACCTCAAACCGGCACTGCCGAATACGGCTATCCAGTGCGCTGAGATCGATATGCGCCAGACGGGCCAGTTCCGCACCGCCGAATCCCAGCGGTTGTTGCTGGTCGTCAAGCAACCGGGCGCCCAGCGCCTGCACCATACCGGCACCGCCGTCATTGGTGGCGCTACCGCCGATACCGATGATGCAATGCCTGACACCGTGATCCAGCGCGCAGCGGATCAATTCGCCCGTACCATAACTGGTGGTCAACAATGGGTTGCGCTGATACGGAGGCACCAGTTCCAGACCGCTTGCCGCCGCCATCTCGATAAACGCCGTTTGTTCATCACCCGACAACCCAAAAAAGGCTTCAATCTCATCACCTAACGGGCCGGTGACGTTCACTCTGACAATCTTACCGCGAGTCGCCGCCACCATGGCTTCCACGGTTCCCTCTCCCCCGTCCGCAACAGGCAGTTTGACGTAGCTGGCTTCAGGAAAGACTTCCCGGAATCCGGCCTCGATCTGCGTTGCGACTTCCTGTGCGGACAAGCTCTCTTTATAAGAATCCGGTGCGATAACTATTTTCATAAACTACCCGCGTCATCAACTACCCGTGCGCTGCTGAACCGGCGCTCGTTAACGGTATGCCGCTAACCAGGCGGCGCATGGATACCCGCGCCGCCGGGCTAACTATCGAGTCACTTCAACCTTGGCCAGCTTCTCGTAGTAACGAGCCAGCGCACTGTGGTCGGCGGAGCCGAGATCGTCGGCCTTCAGCGCCTGCATCATTTCCATCACCGCCGCCGTCAGCGGCAACTGCGCGCCCACGCCATGAGACGTATCCAGCGCGTTCGCCAGATCCTTGATGTGCAGATCGATACGGAAACCCGGTTTGAAGTTACGATCCATCACCATCGGCGCTTTGGCGTCCAATACAGTGCTGCCGGCCAGTCCGCCGCGAATCGCCTGATACACCAGATCCGGGTTCACGCCGGCTTTGGTCGCCAGCACCAGAGCTTCGGACATGGCGGCGATATTCAGCGCCACGATGACCTGGTTGGCCAGTTTGGTGACATTACCCGCGCCGATATCGCCGGTATGCACCACGGAGCCGGCCATCGCTTTTAATACGTCATAGCAGCGGTCGAAAATCGCTTTGTCGCCGCCGACCATCACGGACAGCGTACCGTCGATGGCTTTCGGTTCGCCGCCGCTTACCGGCGCGTCCAGCATGTCGACGCCTTTTTCCGCCAGCGCGGCGGCAATTTCACGGCTGGCCAACGGCGCGATGGAGCTCATATCAGCCACAATCGTCCCTTTACGGGCACCCTCGATAATGCCGTTTTCGCCCAGTACCACTTCTTTCACATGCGGTGAATTGGGCAGCATGGTGACGATGATGTCGCTCTGCTCAGCCACTTCCTTCGGCGTGGCGGCGGCGCTAGCGCCTGCGGCGACCACTTCGGCAACGGCTTCGGTATTACGATCCAGTACCACCAATGAGTAACCTGCTTTGATCAGGTTTTTGCTCATCGGTTTACCCATAATTCCCAGCCCAATAAATCCAATTTTCATCGTGATAACCCCATTGTCTGATGCGTTTATCAATCTATCGTCGCCGGGAAGCCTCGCTCCCGGCGGCCTATTTATGCGGCCGTCATCCCCGTCAATGCGGGTATCTCCCGACGGCCTGCCGGTGGTGTTTACAGCCAGTGCCACTCACGGCAAATCAGCCTTCGTCCGGCAACACCGGGCGGCTGCGTTGTTGGGTTTACTGCTTGAACTTATCGCACAGCGCCTGCGTCGCGCCGCGGAATACACCCAAATCGCTACCGACGGCGACGAACCGAGCGCCCCATTCCAGATAACGACGGGCATCCGCTTCCACCGGCGCCAGAATGCCGCTCGGTTTGCCGTGCGCGGCGGCGCGTTCAAAAATGTGGCGGATCACCTTCTGGACTTCCGGGTGATTGGGCTGCCCCAAATAACCCAGCGCAGCGGACAGGTCGCCAGGGCCGACGAAGATGCCATCCACGCCATCAACCGCGGCGATGGCGTCCAGGTTATCCACCCCTTCCTGACTCTCGATCTGTACCATCACCGTAATGTTGTCGTTGATGGTGGCAAAATAGTTCGGCTCGGTACCGAAAGCATTGCTGCGGTGCCCCACGGAGACGCCGCGGATACCCGCCGGCGGATAACGGGTCGACGCGACCGCACGGATGGCTTCTTCTTCGGTTTCCACAAACGGGATCAAGAAGTTGTAAAAACCGATATCCAGCAAGCGCTTGATGACCACCGGCTCATTACAAGGCGGGCGGACTACCGGCGCGCTGTGGCTGCCTTTCAGCGCCATCAACTGCGGAATAAAGCTGAGTACGTCGTTCGGCGCGTGCTCTCCATCAAGCACCAGCCAGTCAAATCCCGCCAGCCCCAGTACCTCGGTAGAAATGGGATTGCCCAGCGCGCACCAGCAGCCGATCAGGGTCTTCCCTTGCCGTAAATCCTGGCGAAATTGATTAGGTAACAGTGGCGTCTTCATGTTTTGTCCTTATTTTTTCCGCGCCGCCCCGCAGGACGGCGCACATCATGGATTAACGAACCAGACAGGGGCGTTTGTTATCGAACGTCCAGCCGGGAACCAGATACTGCATGCCGACGGCGTCGTTGCGCGCCCCCAGCCCCATGTTTTTGTACAACTCATGGGCCTTCATCACCTGCGCCATATCCAATTCAACGCCCAGACCCGGTTTTTTCGGCACTTCCACCATGCCGCCGACGATCTGGAACGGTTCTTTGGTCAGACGTTGGTTGCCTTCCTGCCAGATCCAGTGGGTGTCGATGGCGGTGATATGGCCCGGCGCCGCCGCCGCGACATGGGTGAACATCGCCAGCGAAATGTCGAAATGGTTGTTGGAATGCGAACCCCAGGTCAAACCCCATTCATGACACATCTGCGCAACGCGCACAGAGCCTTGCATGGTCCAGAAATGCGGATCCGCCAGCGGGATATCCACCGACTGCAAGGAGATGGTGTGCCCCATCTGACGCCAGTCGGTAGCGATCATATTGGTCGCGGTCGGCAGGCCGGTGGCGCGACGGAATTCCGCCATCACTTCACGGCCGGAGAAACCCTGCTCCGCGCCGCACGGGTCTTCGGCATAAGCCAGCACGCCACGCAGTTGTTTGCCCAGGCGAATCGCTTCATCCAGCGACCAGGCGCCGTTTGGATCCAGCGTAATACGTGCCTGCGGGAAACGTTTGGACAACGCCGTGACCGCCTCCGCTTCTTCGCTGCCGGCCAGTACGCCGCCTTTCAGTTTGAAATCATTGAAGCCGTATTTTTCATAAGCGGCTTCCGCCAGACGCACCACCGTTTCCGGTGACAACGCTTCTTCATGACGGAGACGATACCAGTCACATTTTTCATCCGGCTGGCTCTGATACGGCAGGTCGGTTTTGTTGCGATCGCCGATGTAGAACAGGTAGCCCAACATTTCCACCGCATCGCGCTGTTGACCATCGCCCAGCAGTGCTGCGACCGGCACATTCAGAAATTGCCCCAGCAAATCCAGCATGGCCGCTTCGATACCGGTCACGACGTGGATGGTGGTACGCAGGTCGAACGTCTGCAGGCCACGACCGGAAGCATCGCGATCGGCGAACTGATTACGCACGGCAGTCATGACATTCTTGTATTCACCCAGCGTTTTGCCGACGACCAACTGAGCGGCATCTTCCAGCGTCTGACGGATTTTCTCACCGCCAGGGATTTCACCCACGCCGGTATTACCCGCGTTATCCTGCATAATCACGATGTTACGGGTAAAATACGGCGCATGCGCCCCACTCAGGTTCAGCAGCATGCTGTCATGGCCGGCCACCGGAATCACCTGCATATGGGTAATAACGGGCGTGGTACTTTGTGAAGCCATTGTGCGTGTCCTCTGTGTTAAAACTTGGAATTCGTAGGAATTTCACGCCCGAAAACCGGACGTTTGCGATCAAATTTCCAGCCGGGGATCAGGTACTGCATCGCAGCGGCATCATTGCGCGCGCCGCTCGGCAGTTTCTTATGCAGCTCGTGCGCCTTCATCACCTGTTCCATATCCAGCTCGATACCCAGCCCCGGACGATCCGGCACTTTGATCTTGCCGTTGACGATCTGCAGCGGTTCTTTGGTCAGATGCTGACCTTCCTGCCAGATCCAATGGGTATCGATAGCGGTCGGTTTTCCCGGTACCGCAGCGCCAACATGGGTAAACATCGCCAACGAAATATCAAAGTGGTTGTTGGAATGGCAACCCCAGGTCAGGCCCCAGTCGTCGCACAGCTGCGCAACGCGCACTGCGCCGTGCATGGTCCAGAAATGCGGATCCGCCAGCGGGATATCCACCGCCTGCAACATCACGGCATGGTTCATTTCACGCCAGTTGGTGGCGATCATGTTGGTGGCAACCGGCAGACCGGTGGCACGCCGGAATTCGGACATCACTTCGCGGCCGGAGAAGCCCTGCTCGGCACCGCACGGATCTTCCGCGTAGGTCAGAACGTCTTTCATGTCCCGGCACAGACGGATCGCCTCATCCAGCAACCAGGCGCCGTTGGGGTCGACGGTGATACGGGCATCCGGGAAACGTTTTTTCAGCGCTTTAACGGTGTCGATTTCCAGCTCGCCCGGCAGCACGCCACCTTTCAGTTTGAAATCTTTGAAGCCGTAGCGATCGGCCGAGGCTTCTGCCAACCTGACGACAGCCTCGCTGTCCATCGCTTTCTGATGGCGCAGGTGGTACCACTCATGACCGCCGGTTTCGCCCGCCAGATACGGCAGGTCGGTTTGGGTGCGATCGCCGATGTAGAACAGGTAGCCCAGCACCGTGACTTCATCCCGCTGTTTGCCCGGCCCCAACAGTTCGGCGACCGGTACCCCCAGATGCTGTCCCAACAGGTCCAGACAGGCGGCCTCCAGCGCTGCCACCGCATTCACCCGCAGCTCGAACGTCCAGGCACCTTTGCCGAACGAGTCGAAATCGGAAGACTGGTTCCCTTTGTGGATCTGGTGCACCAGGCGGTTCATGCGCGCCACCTGGTTGCCCACCACCTGGGGAATGGCGGCCGTCAGCGTGTTGTAAATCACCTCGCCGCCGGGCGCTTCGCCCACGCCGGTATGCCCGGCGCTGTCCGTCAAAATGACGATGTTGCGGGTGAAATAGGCGCCGTGGGCGCCGCCGATATTCAGCAACATGCTGTCATGACCGGCCACCGGGATGACCTTCATGTCAGTAATAATTGGGGTGTCCTGAGTGCTACTCATGCTTTTCTCCTTATCCCTTGAATCAGTTGTTTCTATACGGTTTCAATTCGACACGCTTGATGTCCTGAACAATGAACAGGAAGCTCAAAATCGCGACGAAGGCATGAACGCCCACATACACCAGTCCGCCGTTGAAAGAACCGGTAACACCTACGATATAGCCGATGGCGATCGGGGTGACGATGCCGGAGATATTGCCGAACATGTTGAACAGACCACCGCTCAGACCGCTGATTTCCTTCGGTGCGGTATCCGCCATCACCGCCCAGCCCAGCGCACCAATGCCTTTGCCGAAGAAGGCCGTCGCCATCACCGCGATAACCACCCACTCGGTGGAAACATAGTTACAGATCACCATGGACATGGAGAGCAGCATCCCCAGCACAATTGGCGTCTTACGCGCAATGTTGAGCGACTGGGTGCGACGCATCAGGAAGTCGGAAATCACACCGCCCAGCACACCACCGACGAAACCACAAATTGCCGGGATCGAGGCGACAAAACCTGCTTTCAAAATCGACATGCCGCGCGCTTGCACCAGGTACACCGGGAACCAGGTAATAAAGAAGTACGTCAGCGCGTTGATACAGTATTGACCGAGATAGATCCCCAGCATCATGCGGGAGGTCAGCAGTTGTTTAATCTGGTGCCATTTTTCCGCACCGGAGACTTTGGCCTTATTCGCCGCAGCATCCATGTTGACCAGCGCGCCGCCCGCTTCGATATATTCCAGCTCAGCTTTGTTAACGCTCGGATGGTCTTTCGGATCGTGGATAACCTTCACCCACAGGAAGCTGATGATGATACCCAGGCCGCCCATGAACCAGAACACGTGCGACCAACCGACGGCGTGCGTCAGCCAGCCCATGATCGGTGCAAAAATGACCGTGGCGAAATACTGCGCCGAGTTAAAGATGGCGACAGCGGTACCACGCTCCTGAGCCGGGAACCAGGCCGCGACGATACGGCTGTTACCAGGGAAGGACGGAGATTCACAGATCCCCACCATAAAGCGCAGCATAAACAGGGAAATGACGATGGCCGAGCCGTGGAATAAATCCACAAACCCCTGCAACAGCGTAAACAGTGACCAGGTAAAAATACTCCAGAAATAAACCCGTTTGGATCCGAAGCGGTCGAGCAACCAACCACCAGGAATCTGACCAATTACATAGGCCCAGGAAAAGGCAGAAAAGATATATCCCATGCCGACGGCATCCAGACCTATCTCCTTCGACATGGCCGAGCCGGCGATGGAGATGGTGGCGCGGTCGCCATAGTTGAATGACGTGACGATAAACAGCATCACGACAATCCAGTAACGGGCATTCGTTTTCTTTTGTATTACGCCTGCCGTTGTGCTGGCTGTATTCATAATGAACTCCTACTGGTATAGCGGTTAGCTCATTCATTCCGAATAACAAAACAGTGTAGGGTCGGTTATCAGAATGAAATCGAGTGTCGATATTGGTTTTAATGTTGAGCAGAGCAAAAAGTAGAACAGCGAAAATAAACGACGATGACCTCTTCGACTTCGAGAGAAATTATAAAAGCAGCGGTTTGGCGGCTCACTAGATAAACGCCCAAGAATCTACAGGGTAGACAAAAGAAGTTATGGCAACCGCCCAAGCGCCTGGGAGTTATTTCACGAAACCGACGTATCGGGCGTTATCATTGGAAAATGTGATGGCCATTTCAGGTGCCAAAGACAGCGCACCTGGAATGTGATGACTCTCACTCAGGGTTGTTTTTTCGCACGATAAATTGAGCCGAAGTCTGCGGGATGTCATTCAATTGCATAATGCCGGTGTATTCCCCGCTCATTTATACTGGCACGGAGCAAAGAAATAAGTAGCATCCGCAGTGAAAGTAAGCTGTATGTCATAATTATGAAAGGTTTGCATCATGTTAAATGATACAGAAAACCGGGCGGCACAGGATCGGCCGCTTTATATCAAAGTGCACGATTCAGATAATGTGGCCATTGTCGTCAACAATAATGGGCTACGTGCCGGAACGCGATTTCGTTGTGGTCTGGAGCTGACGGAGCATGTACCTCAGGGCCATAAAGTGGCATTGTCCGATATCGCCTGCGGCGCATCGATTGTTCGTTACGGCGAAATCATCGGTTACGCCGTGAAAGATATTCCCCGGGGAAGTTGGATAGACGAATCACTGGTGGAATTGCCCAAAGCACCCGCGCTGGACACCCTCCCGCTGGCAACCAAGGTACCCGAACCATTGCTGGCGCTGGAAGGTTATACCTTCGAAGGCTACCGCAATCCGGACGGCAGCGTCGGCACCAAGAACATGCTGGGCATTACCACCAGCGTGCACTGTGTAGCCGGCGTAGTGGATTACGTGGTCAATATCATTGAACGGGACTTGCTACCACGCTATCCAAACGTGGATGGCGTTGTCGCGCTCAACCATCTCTACGGATGCGGCGTCGCCATCAATGCCCCCGCCGCCGTGGTGCCAATCCGCACCATCCATAACCTGGCGCTCAACCCCAATTTCGGCGGAGAGATTCTGGTCGTCGGGCTGGGTTGCGAAAAACTCCAGCCGGAACGCCTGTTGCAAGGGACGCCGGATGCACAGCCAATTTCGCTGGACGACGCCAGCATTGTGCGTTTGCAGGATGAGCACCATGTCGGTTTCAAAGCCATGGTGGACGATATCCTCGCCATGGCGGAGAAACACCTACAACATCTGAACCAACGTAAACGGGAGACCGTTCCCGCCTCCGAGCTGGTCGTCGGTATGCAATGCGGTGGTAGCGATGCCTTTTCCGGCGTCACCGCCAATCCGGCGGTCGGCTTCGCCTCCGACCTGCTGGTGCGCTGCGGCGCCACCGTTATGTTCTCGGAAGTGACGGAAGTTCGCGATGCTATCCATCTGCTGACGCCTCGTGCCATTAACGAAGAGGTGGGCAAACGCCTGCTGGAAGAAATGGCCTGGTACGATAATTATCTGGACAGCGGCCAAACCGACCGCAGCGCCAACCCCTCCCCCGGCAACAAAAAAGGCGGGCTGGCGAACGTGGTGGAAAAAGCGCTCGGTTCGATTGCCAAATCCGGTAACAGCGCTATCGCTGAAGTGTTGTCCCCCGGACAGCGCCCCACCAAACGTGGCCTGATTTACGCCGCTACGCCCGCCAGCGACTTCGTCTGCGGCACGCAGCAAATGGCGTCGGGCATTACGGTACAGGTATTTACCACGGGGCGCGGTACGCCTTACGGCCTGAAAGCGGTGCCGGTTATCAAGATGGCGACCCGTTCGGCATTGGCGGAGCGCTGGCACGACCTGATGGATATCGACGCCGGCACTATCGCCACCGGCGAAGCCACCATTGAGCAGGTGGGTTGGCAGTTGTTCCAGTTCATTTTGGATATTGCCAGCGGCAGGAAACAGACCTGGTCTGATCGATGGGGCTTGCATAACGCCTTGTCAGTCTTTAACCCGGCACCCGTGACGTAATCCCGACGGCCCCCCGAATGTGATGTGCTTTCGGGGGGACTGGCGGATGGTCAGGCAATCGGCGCCGGTTTCGCGCACATTTGCTCTGTGCCTGTCATATTTGAGTTGTCGCTGTGGGCTTTATGACTCGGCCCATCTCTGGGGTTGCCCTTGAGGCCACAGCACGTATGTTCCCATCGTTCCCAGTGGATTCGTCGCGCCCCCGCATCACGGACTTGTTACATTTCTGCGTCGCGAATTATTTAGGGCATAACAGATTGGCAATACGTGAAGCATTTAACTCTCCGGAGAAGAGGCCATAAAATAACGCCGATGTCATCAATACTTATTTACCCCGTCATTTATTCTCAGAGCACATATTATTATTAATACTTATTTATAAATCCCCCGCGATCATTAACATTTGCGCTGCGATTTATTCATCATGAATGATGACCTATTCCTGTCATAACAATGTTAATAACAAATTTAATTTGTAGTTCTTTTATTAAGAAAAAAAACCGCCGGTGGCTATAACACAGATCTGGATTAATGAATCATTTAAAAAAAGAGTAATTGCGAATGATTGTATTGACAATAACCAGATACGATGCATAAATTCCGCCTGTAAAAAATAAAAAATATTTTACTTCAGGGCAGATTGTAAAAATCGTGCCCCGGTTACGCCAACGCATATGTTGGCTTTTGGCGTAATTAAAAAGCCACCTCTTAACCTGTGACTAAATCTGACCATCATGTAATGGGTGGTCAGCTGCAACGTGTTTCACAGTATTGGTTCAATATATAGACATCGGGGTTTCTCATGAGAGTCAATTCACCTGTCACACAACAGGAGCATGTGCTGGATGCCAACACGACATTGATGTCAACCACGGATGTAAACAGTCACATTACTTATGCCAATTCCGCGTTCATTCGCATCAGCGGTTTTGATGAAACCGAATTAATGGGCGAGCCGCACAATGTTGTCCGCCATCCGGATATGCCCATCGAAGCATTTGCCGATATGTGGTACACGCTACAACAGGGCGACAGTTGGACCGGGCTGGTAAAAAACCGGCGAAAAAACGGCGACCATTACTGGGTTCGCGCCAATGTGACGCCGGTTTATCATAACAACCGGTTGACCGGTTATATCTCTGTTCGCAATCCCCCGACGCAGGAAGAAGTCCGGCAAGTAGAGCCTTTGTATGAGGCCGTGCAGAACAAGCAAGCGCGCAACATCAAGTTCTACAAGGGTCTGGTTGTTCGCACCGGCGTGTTGTCCATTTTATCCCTCTTTCAAAAACTACCGGTCAGTTGGCGGCTGCGTGCCGCTGTTTTCGCCAGTGGCATCATTCCGGCAGCGCTGGCACTGTACGGTGTCAACGCGGTAGCCATCGCCGTCATCGCCATACTGCTGATCGGTGGATTAGATGTATTCCTGCAGCGCCATATCGCCGTTCCGTTGAAAACCATTCTGCAGCAGGCTCAGCAGGTAGTCTCAGGCCGCAAGTCGGACAATATCCGCTTCAACCGCGTCGATGAAATCGGGCTGCTGATGCGGGTCGTCAACCAGTTCGGTTTGAACCTGCATTCGTTAGTGGATGACGTCGGCACGCAAATCAATGGGATGCAGGATGTTTGCCAGCAATTGGTCGACAATAACGAAGCATTGAGCCGCCGAACCGAAGAAACCTCCATGAACTTGCAACAGACCGCCGCAGCCATCGAAGAGATCACCGTCGCGGTACAACAGAGCGCGGAAACAGCGACACAAGCGACGCACATGTCGGAAAGCGCCAGCCAGTCGGCACGAAAAGGCGGAGACATCATGCAAGAGACGATTAACATGATGGAGGATATCTCCAGTGCCAGCCGTAAGGTGGTTGATATTATTGGCGTTATTGACAGCATCGCGTTTCAGACTAATATTCTGGCGCTGAACGCGGCGGTGGAGGCCGCTCGGGCTGGCGTACAAGGGCGTGGTTTCGCGGTCGTCGCCGCGGAAGTGCGCAGCCTGGCCCAGCATTCCGCTTCCGCCGCCAGAGAAATCAAAACGTTGATCGACGCCAACATGACCAGCGTCATGAACGGTAACGCCCTGGTGGAAAAAGCCGGCAACCATATCAGCGATATCGTGAACGAGGTGCATCAGGTCGCGACCATGATTCGGGAGATCAGCAACACCACGCAGGAACAGACTTCCGCGCTATCGCTGATTAATGATTCCATCGCTCAGATTGAACAGATGACGGCGGGAAATACCGACATGGTGGAGCAATCGATGGAAGTGGCGGCCGGCCTCAATAGCCAGGCAACCCGTCTCACCGACGCTATTCACGTTTATGGTAAATAAAGAATCAGGTTATGGTAAAAAACCCAGCGGCAACAAATATAAACATCGCCAGCTTATAAACAAAGAGTCTTAATTAAACAATATTACTTGCCGAAAATGACTAAGCACCCTGGTGCAATAATTATATCAAGGGAGGAAACATGGCCAGTATCAGCGCGGTTTCTTCGAGCAGTAGTTCATCGAGCACCAGCTCGACCAACTACACGCAGAAGATTAACCAGCTAAACCAGAAGCTGCAGAAACTGACTCAGCAACTTAAAGAAGTCAGCAGTTCCAGCTCCACTGACACGACTGGTGTTGCTCAAACTCAGCAAGAAGCCATCCAGCAGCAGATCGAAATGATCGAAGCACAGATCCAGCAACTTGAGAGTCAGCAAGCCCAACAGGCCCAGCAAGCCCAACAGCAGCAAACGATGGATTCTGAGGAAGACAGCCTTTCCACATCTTCCGATTCAGACTCCGCCAAGAAAACTGAGGGCGTAAACCTGGCCAGCGGCGAAAACCAGATCGATATTTATATCTAAAGACACTCATCACCGAGGCATAACCTGGTTATGCCTTTTTCTTCTTTGTTGCTCTTCCTACCCACCCGAACGTAATAATAACCGTTGGAAAGCAATATCCCTTTACACTTATCCCCCCACCCTGACAAACGCACGACAGGATACAGATAAGTCTTAACCTTCTCGCGAAATTGTATGTTCTATAATCAATACAAGAGAAAGGCCAGTGGGAGGAATCCATATGTCAGGTATCAGCGCCGTATCTTCGATAACGTCTTATAACGGAATATCTGATGACCAGAGCAACAGTCAGCTGATTGCGCGACTACAGCAAAAGATACAGCAACTCACCAGCCAGCTTGCCGGGTTAACGTCTTCGACGGACGATACATCTAAAACGCAGGCGCAGGTCGTGGAATCTGAAATTCAATCGCTGGAAGCGCAACTGTCGCAACTGCAATCACAGCAGTCCCAACAAAATGTCGGCAACAGTTCGGAATTGGCCGCCGCGGTGAACGACAGTAGCGCAGGTCAGTCCTCCTCTGGCGGCAGCATCAGTATCAGTTCGATTATTGCCGACGGTGTTAATCGCCCGACGGAAAACAATCTGGTCAATGTGTATATCTGACCGCATCCATCGTATAAAAAAATCGCGCTCCATGGAGCGCGATTTTTTTATCGATAACGGGAAGCGGGATGCCCTCGGCTGCATTGCGGCCCATCATTCGCCGAGGCAGTAACCGCAAAATGTTAATGCGCACCGAGGCCGCCTTGATAGCGGTCGAACCCGATACCGCGAATAACAGCGGCGACGTCTAACGCTTAAGCGGCTTGACCAGCCCTTGCAAGCCTTCCATCTTGATCGCCAGCGTGATTTGCATCAGCTCACCCAAGCGCCCAACCGGAAATTCGCCTTTACGGGCAAACCACAGCAAATACTCTTCCGGCAGGTCGATCAACGCTCGCCCCTGGTATTTGCCAAACGGCATTTGCGTATTGGCAATAGCCAGTAAATCGTCCTTTTCCATCAGCTTACTGCCCCAGCAGCCGCATCATTTCCGCTTCATCAATCACGTCGATCCCCAGCTCCTGTGCTTTCGCCAGTTTGGAGCCTGCCGCCTCGCCCGCGATCACCAAATCGGTTTTCTTCGACACACTGCCGCTGACCTTCGCACCCAGCGCCGTCAGGCGATCTTTCGCCTCATCGCGGGACAACAGGCTGAGCGACCCCGTCAGCACCACGGTTTTACCCGCGAACGGGTTATCCAGCGTCCCTGAGTCGACCACCACCGGATCTGGCCAGCGCAGACCAACCTCCGGGCCGATCAGATCGCGAATCACCTGCTGGTTATGTTCCTCATCCAGAAAATGCCGCACGTGCGTCGCCACCACGATGCCGACATCCGGTACCTGCTGCAGCGTTTCCAGATCTGCGGTCATCAGCGCGTCCAGCGTTCCGAAGTGCGCGGCCAAGCCAGCGGCCGTCGCTTCACCGACATCCCGAATGCCCAACGCATACAGGAAACGGGCAAACGTGGTGGTTCTGGCTTTGTCCAGCGCATTCACCAGATTCTGCGCCGACTTCGGCCCCATACGCTCCAGGCGGGTAAGAATGCCGATGTCCAGACGAAACAGATCCGCCGGCGTCTTGACGTATTCTTTTTCGACCAACTGGTCGATAATTTTATCGCCCATCCCTTCCACATCCAGCGCACGGCGGGAAACGAAGTGCTTGAGCGCCTCTTTACGTTGTGCGGCGCAGAACAAGCCGCCGGTGCAACGAGTCACCACTTCACCGTCCACCCGCTCAACATCGGAACCGCAAACCGGGCACTGCGTCGGAAACACTACCGGGCGTGCATCCGCCGGGCGCTCCGGCAATACCACGCTGACAATCTGCGGGATCACATCACCAGCACGTCGAACGGCAACGCGATCGCCAATCCGGATCCCCAACCGGTCGATCTCATCCGCATTGTGTAAAGTGGCGTTGCTGACGATAACGCCCGCCACCGCCACCGGCTCCAATCTGGCAACCGGTGTGATGGCGCCGGTGCGCCCTACCTGAAACTCCACATCGCGCAGCCAGGTCAGCTGTTCCTGCGCCGGGAATTTGAACGCCACAGCCCAACGCGGCGCACGCGCGACAAACCCCAGCCGTTCCTGCAACGCCAAATCATCGACTTTGATCACCACGCCGTCGATATCAAATCCCAGCGTATCGCGTACCGCTTCTACATGCTGGTAAAACGCCAGCACCTCATCACCGCCGGTACACAATCGGATACGATCACTGACCGGCAACCCCCACTCGCGAAACCGCATCAGTCGCTGCCAGTGGCTGTCGGGCAATGAACCGCCCTCCATCAACCCCACGCCGTAGCAGAAAAACGTCAAGGGACGTTTAGCGGTAATGCGCGGATCGAGCTGACGCAACGAGCCTGCCGCCGCATTACGCGGATTGGCAAACACCTTGCCGCCGGTACGGCGCGCCTCGTCGTTGAGCGCCTCGAAGCCTTTATGCTTCATAAACACTTCTCCGCGCACTTCCAGGCGACGCGGAATATTGTCACCCTGCAACCGCAGCGGTATCGCACCGATGGTACGGATATTGGAGGTGATATTTTCACCGGTGGAACCATCGCCGCGCGTCGCCGCGCGCACCAGCACGCCGTCCTCGTACAACAAACTCACCGCCAGGCCGTCCAGCTTCAGCTCGCAACAAAACCTCAGGGCATCGTCGCTTTTCAACCGATCGCCGATACGTTTCACGAAAGCCTGAAAACTCTCTGCGTCAAATACATTGTCCAGCGACAACATCGGGACTTCATGTTGAACGTTATCGAACCCCGCCAACGGCGTCGCCCCCACCCGTTGGGTCGGCGAATCCGACGTCACCCACTCGGGATGCGCCTGCTCCAGCAGCTTCAGCGCGTTCATCAGCTTGTCGTATTCCGCATCAGGAATTTCCGGGGCATCTTCGACGTGATACTTGTATTCGTGATAACGCAGCTGGGCACGCAGCGCATCAATCTGCACTGCGGCGGCGGAAGCATCATTTATGGGCATCGGCTTTTTTTCTGACATGATACCGCCCGTTAGTCTCGGGTCAGGATGGTGTTGATAATATTGGTCGTCGAGCAACCGTCTTCAAAATTCAGCACCTGCACGTCGCCGCCATTCGCCCAAACCTCTTTGCTACCGGCGATATCTTCCGGTTTATAATCGCCGCCTTTCACCAGAATATCCGGCAACACGTCGGCAATCAGGCGCTGCGGCGTGTCCTCTTCAAACGGTACCACCCAGTCCACCGCCTCCAGCGCACCCAGGACGATCATTCGTTGCATCAGCGGATTGATCGGCCGGGTCGGCCCTTTCAGACGGCGAGTGGAGTCATCGCTGTTGACCGCGACGATCAGGCGATCGCCCAGACGACGGGCATTCGCCAGATAAGATACATGCCCGGCGTGAAGAATATCGAAGCAACCATTGGTCATCACGATCCTTTCGCCGCGCTGACGGGCCAGCGCCACCGCCTGTTTGAGCTGTTCTTCGGTCATCACGCCAAAGCCGGTATCGGCGCGGCCACGCACCGCGTTCTCCAGTTCAATCGGGCTGACGGTGGATGTCCCCAACTTACCGACCACCACGCCTGCCGCCGCATTAGACAGAAAACAGGCTTCTTCCAGCGGTTTACCCGCCGCCAGCGACGCCGCCAGCACACCGATCACCGTATCACCGGCGCCAGTCACGTCATAAACCTCCTGCGCCTGTGTCGGCAGATGCAACGGGGTTTTGCCGGGTTGCAGCAGCGTCATGCCTTGCTCGGAGCGAGTAATCAATAACGCGGAAAAGTCAAAATCCGCCAGCAGCTTCATACCGCGCGCCACCAGATCGTCTTCGTCTTTGCAACGGCCGGCCACCGCCTCGAACTCCGACAGATTCGGCGTCAACAGCGTCGCACCGCGATAGCGGGCGAAATCGGTGCCTTTCGGGTCGATCAGCACCGGCACGCCGGCGGCGCGCGCCAGTTGGATCATATTCTGCACATGCGCCAACGCGCCCTTGGCGTAATCGGACAGCACCAACGCGCCGATTTTCGGCAACGCCTGCTGAATACGATCAAGCATCGGTTGCGGATCAACACGCTCAAAGCCTTCTTCAAAATCCAGCCGGATAAGCTGCTGATTGCGGGAAAGTACGCGCAGTTTGGTAATGGTGGGATGGGTCGGAACGGAAACAAAATCACACTTCACGTTCACTTCGTTCAGCCTGGCGCTGAGGGCGCGGGCAGCATCATCAATGCCAGTTAGCCCCACCAGCCGGGAACCGGCTCCCAGCGCGGCAATGTTCATTGCCACGTTCGCCGCACCGCCGGGACGTTCCTCAATGGTATCCACTTTGACCACCGGCACCGGCGCTTCCGGAGAAATACGGCTGGTCGGCCCATACCAGTAGCGATCCAGCATCACATCGCCCACAACCAACACCGCAGCATGACGAAAATCGGGTAGCGTAACTTTCATTCCCTGGCTCCAAAAACAGGTTCATTTTTAACGCGCGCTATACTACCACAGCTCACACAACGACACCGTTTTCCGCACGAAAATCCGCGCACCAACAGGAAATAACCGGCCGGCGTCAAATGCTGAAACCAGAGCGAAAGGCCGTTACCCTAAGTCCGAAAACCCACCCCGACGTTGTACGCCAGCCAACGAACGGCGCAGCGCCGGTGACGGGGTCAATCCAGCCAGCGCGCCCAACTCTGTTGCACCTGATGGCGTTCAGCGCAGAACTGATCAGCGCTCACCCTGCCGGGCAACTCCTGCAATGCCAGATGGTGGATTTCATCGCGCATAGTGATATAAGCCAAACGCAAGGCATCGGCTTCTTCGTCGGCCATCACGTCATGCTGCGCCATCAGTTCCAGAATACGCACATTATCGGACCAGCGCGTCAGCCTCGGCTCCTGCGCGGCGTAACGCAACATCAGATACTGCGCGATAAATTCGATATCGGTAATCCCGCCGGCATCGGCTTTGATATCGAAGCTGGCGGCATCTTTGCTGCCGTGATGCTGACGCATTTTTTCCCGCATCTCCCGCACTTCGGTACGTAGCATCTCGGCATCGCGCTCACGACACAGGATCTGCTGGCGAATGCGATCGAATTGCTGCTGGATGGCAGGTTCGCCGTATACCACTCTAGCGCGCACCAGCGCCTGATGTTCCCAAGTCCAGGCTTCGTGCTGCTGATAATCTTCAAACGCTTCCACCGAACTCACCAGCATGCCCGCTGCGCCGGATGGCCGCAGCCGCGCATCCACCTCGTATAGAATGCCGGACGACGTCCGGGTGCTAAACAGATGCATCACCCGTTGCGCCAGCCGCAGGTAGAACTGGCGGCCGTCGATGCTGCGCTCGCCGTTCGTCACCGCATCGGTCGGGCAATCGATCAGGAACACCAGATCCAGATCGGAACTATAGCCCAGTTCCCACCCGCCCAATTTACCGTACCCCACCACAGCGAAACCGCGCCCCACCTCCTCGGTCAGGTGAGACGGCTGCCCATAACGCGCCACCATCTGGTTCCACGCCTGTTGCACCACGGCGGCGATGATCGCCTCCGCCAGATAGGTTAAGTGATCGCTCACTTTCATCACCGGCAATGCACCCGCGATATCCGCAGCGGCAATACGCAAATGCTGGGCCTGTTTGAACTGGCGCAACGCCTCCAGCTGTTGCTCTTCGTCTTCTTCCGGTACACGCATCAGATACTGGCGCAGTTCATCGGCATAGGCGTTTGGCGCCGTGGGTTGATACAACGTGGCGGGATCCAGCAACTCATCGAGCAACAGCGGGTAACGCGCCAGTTGGCTGGCGATCATCGGCGAAGCGGCGCACAGCCGGATCAGATGCTTCAGCGCCGCACGGGACTCCAGCAACAGTTCCAGATAAGTGGTTCGGGTCACAATCCCTAGCAGCAGTGGCGTAATACGGGTAATGATCACATCCGCCTGCGCATGGCGGCAGGCTTCAGCCAACAGCGCGGGCATTAAATGATCGAGCACATCCCGGCCGCGGGGGCCGATAGTGCGGCGCGCCAGTTCGTTACGGAAATCCTGTATCCGGAACAACAGGTTCTCTCTCACCGCTACCGTTAACTCCGGCGTGAGAGTCGCCAGCTCATCGCCGTCCAGCAGATCCTGCCACAGGCTGTTGTAATGGCTGTGCTCCGGGGTTTCACTGCCGTCCGGCGCATCATCGCCAATCAATTCGTCGAACACCCGGCGTACCGCCGACATCTTCTGATGTAAACGTTCACTTAGCTGTGTCCAATCCGCACACGCCATTCCCCAGGCCAATCGCGCCTGGTTCAGCGCATCCTCCGGCAGGGTCTGGGTCTGCTCGTCGGCGATCGACTGCAACAGGTTTTCCAGCCGCCGCAGAAACAGGTAAGCGTCGCGCAAACAACCGACTTGCTCAGACGTCAACAACCCCAACGCCTCCACCTGCACCAGCGTCGGCAACAGCGAACGCCGTTGTAGCCCTGGCTCGCGTCCGCCGCGGATCAACTGGAACACCTGGGTAATAAACTCGACCTCGCGGATACCGCCCGCCCCCAGCTTGATGTTGTTGCGTAAATCACGGCGACGGACTTCGCGGGCAATCATGCTCTTCATATTGCGTAGCGACTGAATCACGCTGAAATCGATATACCGGCGGAACACAAAGGGCCTGAGCATATTGGTCAGTTCCTGGCTATAGGCGTCTTCGCTACCGCCCATCAGACGCGCCTTCACCATGGCGTAACGCTCCCAATCGCGCCCCTGCTCCTGATAGTAATCCTCCAACGCGGCGAAGCTCATTACCAGCGGGCCGCTGTCGCCAAACGGCCGCAGACGCATGTCTACCCGGTAGACAAAACCATCTGCGGTTTGTTGATCGAGCGCTTTGATCAGGCGCTGTCCCAGGCGGGTAAAAAACTGCGCATTGTCCAGTTCACGCCGTCCGCCACGGGTTTGTCCGTTTTCCGGGTAAGCAAAAATCAGATCGATATCGGAAGAAAAGTTCAGTTCGCCGCCGCCCAGTTTGCCCATCCCCAGAATCAACAGCGGTTGCGGCGCGCCTTCGGCATTGCACGGCGTCCCCCATTCCCGGCAACAAAGGTCATACAGCCAGTCACGCGCCGCCACGATCAGCGTTTCCGCCAACACGCTCAATTGGGTCAGTGTCTGTTCCGTGGTACTGATGCCGAGCCACTGTCCCCAGGCGATGCGCACCAGCATCCGTCGGCGGAACACACGTAAAACCCGCATCAGCGCATGTTCATCAGCCACATCGCCGGTTTCCGCCGCCAACCAGTCAGCATACTGCCGCCACTCGTCCGGCTGCGGCGCCTGCTGCAACAACGCTTGTCCCCAAGCAGGATAGCGGCCCAACGCCTCGACGACGAAGTCGCTGTTCGCCGCCACGGCGCCGGCGTCCGGCGGCAATGTTTCCGCCATGTCGGTTAGCCGCGAAACTGCCCGGCGGGCCTGTTCAATCAAAGGGGCAGACAAAGGAAACTGCGGTCTGGAGTGACTGGGCATAACGATATCCTTGTAATAACGTCCGGTTGTCGCCGTGGAGCAAGGCGGCATCTGCAGTGGAATAGGCGGCGACGGGGCCATGTAAAGCACTGCCGGGGGATCCCCCGGCATTGACCAACACCGATTACTGACCGCTGTGCAGCCAGAACTGCGATTGTGAGACAGCCGCTCTGCGGCATGCTTCCAGCAGATCCGGCACCGGGCTATCCGAGGGCAGCTCGGCGATCATCCGATTCAGTTCGTGCCACAACCTGAGATACTGCCGAACTGACGCCTCTGGGTAAAAGCCCCCCAGCAGTAGAAAAGCGAACAAACCGCGCTGCAAACGCGGCAGTTGCTGCGCATAATGCAAAGCATCGAGTGGGCGACCGAAACTGGTTTTCAGATCCGCCAGACAGCGGCTCATCATGATATCGGCGAAACGTTTATACGAGCTTTGCAGCCGCATACGCTCACGATTATCCATGTGCTGACGCCAGCCATCCTCCAGCAACCAGGACACCAGCACCATTTTGTCTTTCAGATAGTGACTCTGGTAACACAACGGCTCCGCATCCGGTGATGACTCCACCAACGCTTCCAGATTATTCAGCGCGGCGCGGAATAGCGTCGTCACCTTGCGCGGCACGACACCGCCCACCAACACCAGCAGTTCACGCATCATGCCTGCGGCGTCGCGTAACGACAGACGCGCTTCGCTGTTGCCTCGCGCCCACAGCTCCTCATGGTATTGCCAGTGAGCGAGCGCATACTCCAACCCGGCGGCGATCCCCTGATCGAGCGTCATTTTCTCTTCCGTCGGCACAATCCCCAGCGGGCGCCGTTCCCGCGGCGGGTTGCCCTTAGCGAGATGATACCCGCGCGCCGCCTTGCTCAGGCTGCCCTGACGCAGACCGCCGATATCCACCAGCTCGTCGGCAAAGGACAGCAAATCCTCCTGCTGACCGACTTTCAACTCCAGTTCAAGCTCGCAAATCGGTTCACGCTGTTCCCCCGCAACGACTTCACCACGGTCGAATGCCACCTCGAGCACACTCTGACGGTAAGTCACCGCCCATACTTCCCGGGAAAAATCTGTGCTGAACAATGGGTTAAGAGCCGACGCCAACCACTCGACGTCACATCCCTCCGGCCAAATTTCGGTCGGCAGCAGCGCGACAGCCAGCTGCGGCCCGGTCAACGCCACATTGTATTCCGGATGCTGATGCAGCCCGCCCACCACTTTTCCGGCGGTTTTCGCCGTCATTTCGTAGTGGCCGTTTTCCCCGCGAACCCGGAGACCAATACCGTTAGCGCGCAAATAGCCGTCCGGGGTTTCGTAGTAAATGTTGGCCAGATGGCAGGCCTGCAGGCGGTTGCAATGGCTGAAATCGCTCTGCCAGTGATTCAGTTGTTCGCGCAAGGCGTCGACGGAATCGGGATGGACAATAAATTTTAATTCAATCTCTTCACTCATGGTCTGTTGCACCGGATGCTGCGGAAATGCCGCCAGTAAATAACATTTTACTTTAGGTTGCCACTGTTGCCGCACGCCGTCCGCCGGACAAGGCAAGATAGGAGAGTTCTCATTCAGGTTTTGCGCCCGTCTCGTCAGACTTAGCCCGCTAACCACTCACTCAGAGACGGAATAACTTATTGATATGATGAAAAAATTAATCTTACTCTCCCTCAGCCTGTCCACGTTGCTGCTCGCCTTCGGCCTACGCGCCGAAGAAAAACGCTATATTTCCGACGATCTGACCACCTATAGCCGTAGCGGCCCCGGCAACCAATACCGTATCGTCGGTGCGCTAAATGCCGGAGAAACCGTTACCGTCCTCGGCATCAATCGTGACGCAGGCTACGCCCAAATCCGCGATGACAAAGGCCGCGCCAGCTGGATTGCACTTGACCAACTCAGCGAAACCCCCAGTCTGAAAGCCCGGGTTCCTGAACTGGAGCACCAGGTACAGACCCTGACGGATCAGCTCAACCGCATCAATGGCGACTGGAACCAACGCACCGCCGGCTTGCAGCAGAAAGTGGGCGCCAGCGACAGCGCCATCACCGAACTACAGCGGGAAAACCAGGATCTGAAAACCCAGTTAGCGGTCGCACAGAAAAAACTCAACGCCGCCAGCCTGCAATTAGACGATAAGCAACGCATGCTGATCATGCAGTGGTTTATGTACGGCGGCGGCGTGGCCGGCGGTGGTCTACTGCTAGGGCTGCTGCTGCCGTATCTGATGCCGCGCCGCAAAAAAGCCGAACGCTGGTAGCCAAACCCCGTCAGCGCACAGGCCTGACGGGCCCGCGCCATTTCCAACCCTGTTCCGATCCCCCCAAACACGTTCCGATCTCCCCAAAGAGGCGAGCCGCCTCGCGTTTCATTTTTCTCGCCATTGAGATGCAACACGGGTTAGTCAACAATACGCATTGAAACAGTTTGCGTCGCCCGGAACGGGGCCGAATTCGGCCGGTTGACGGGCATCACCATATCGGGAGACGGGTTTGAATATATACCTCGTGGGGGGCGCCGTGCGTGACAACCTGCTGGAGCGTCCGGTTACAGAACGCGACTGGGTGGTGGTCGGCGCCACCCCGGAAGCGATGCTGCAACAAGGCTATCAACAGGTCGGGCGGGATTTCCCGGTATTCCTGCATCCGGAAACCAAAGAGGAATACGCGCTGGCGCGTACCGAACGCAAATCCGGCCACGGTTATACCGGCTTTGTCTGTCAGGCGACGCCGGATATTACGCTGGAGGAGGATCTGCTGCGACGGGATCTGACCATCAACGCTATTGCACAGGATGATGCCGGGCGGTTGATCGACCCTTACGGCGGCCAGCAGGATTTGCAGGATCGCATCCTGCGCCATGTCTCCGATGCGTTTAGTGAAGATCCGCTGCGCGTGTTGCGGGTCGCGCGCTTCGCCGCCCGTTACGCCCATCTGGGGTTTCATATCGCCGAAGAAACCCTGATGCTGATGCAGATGATGACCCGAGCCGGCGATCTGGATTATCTGACGCCGGAGCGCGTATGGAAGGAAACGGAAAAAGCGCTCGGCACGGATGATCCGCAGGTTTACTTTCAGGTACTGCGCGATTGTGGCGCGCTGGCGGTGTTGTTCCCTGAAATCGACCGGCTTTACGGCGTACCGGCGCCGGCCAGATGGCACCCGGAAATCGACACCGGTATCCATGTCATGATGAGTCTGTCTATGGCGGCCCGCCTCAGCCCGGATATCGACATCCGTTTCGCTGTGCTGTGCCATGACGTGGGCAAGGGCCTGACCCCACAAGCGTTATGGCCCCGTCATCATGGTCACGGGCCGGCAGGCGTACCGCTGGTACAGGCACTGTGTCAGCGTTTGCGCGTTCCCAACGCGCCGCGCGATCTCGCTTGTC
This sequence comes from Musicola keenii, assembly GCF_014855505.1. Taxonomy (NCBI): domain Bacteria; kingdom Pseudomonadati; phylum Pseudomonadota; class Gammaproteobacteria; order Enterobacterales; family Pectobacteriaceae; genus Musicola; species Musicola keenii. The sequence goes on from NZ_JAAWVW010000015.1 coordinate 62,048, forward strand.
TGGTGACGGAATACCACGATCTAGTGCATACCGTGCAGATTCTACGGCCGCAAACGCTGCTGAAACTGTTCGACGCCATCGACGTATGGCGTAAACCGCAACGACTGGAGCAGTTGATCATCAGCAGCGAGTCGGACGCACGCGGCCGAGCCGGTTTTGAACAGAATCCCTACCCGCAGGGCGACTATCTGCGCGAGGCGTTCAAGATTGCCAGTCAAGTCACCAGCGCGGAGGTGGTGGCCGCCGGGTTCCGTCACGGCGCGATCCGTGAAGAGATGCATCGTAGACGCCATCAGGCGCTGGAGAACTGGAAAACCAGCCAATCGACGCCGGCCGAGTAACCCGGAACAACACGCAGCGGGCGCATGCCGACGTTCGATGTCAGAATGCGCCCAGCGTCGGGAAATTACATGAACACCAGCCAGACAGCGGCAGCGACGATAAAGCGGTAAATCGCGAAAGGAATAAACGAAATACGTTTGATCAACTGCAGGAACGTTTTGATGGCGATCATCGCCACCACGAATGCGGTAACGAAACCCACTGCAAATACGGGTAAATCCGCCAGCGACAGGAAGTGCCAGCTTTTGTACAGATCCAGCGCGCTGGCCCCCAGCATCATCGGTACCGCCAAAATAAAGGAGAACTCGGAAGCGGCATAACGGCTCACACCGAACAACATCCCCCCCGAAATGGTCGCGCCGGAACGTGAGAAACCCGGCCACAGCGCCAGACACTGGAAACAACCAATCAGAAACGCCTGTCCATAAGTGATGTCGTCCAGGCCTTCGGCGCGAGGGCGCGTCGGGCGTACCCACTCGGCGAGCAGTAACAGGATCCCTCCGGCGACCAGCGCGTAGGAGACCGTTGTCGGGTTGAACAGCGTCTTGATGGCATCATGAAACACCAGCCCCAGCACCACGGCCGGGATCATCGCCAGCAGGATATGCCCCAGCGTCAGATGCCCATTCCCCCGCCCTTCATGCGGAACTTGCCCGAAATGGATGCCAATCAGCCCGAACAGCCGGCGCCAGAACACCACCACCACCGCCAGGATCGACCCCAATTGGATAATGACTTCAAATGTTTTAGCCGTATCGCCCTCAAATCCCAACAGATGACCGACAATGATCATGTGTCCGGTCGACGATACCGGTAAAAACTCGGTGAGCCCTTCCACAATCCCCAGAATGAACGCCACCAGCAACGTATGTACATCCGCCATGAAACCCACTCCCCTGCACATAAAAAAGCGGCGCTGATCATCGCAGGCCGCCACGGTTCGACTCCGTAAATACGGAGCGCCCTAAAATAATAGGATTACCTTTTGTTTACCTTAAGAAAAAGGCGGGTTTATGTAACAATCCGTCACCGATTACCACGTTCAATCACCACCCCGACCGTGCGCGCCTGCGCCACTGCGCCCGGTTTTCCAACCCGAATACGCAGCCAGGTAATCCCGAAACGCTGCATCAGCATGGCGGCAACCTCTTCCGCCACCCGCTCCACCAACGCAAAACGCCCACCGCCCACCAACGCGATCACCGCTTCGCTGACATCGGCATAACTCAGGCAGTCACTGACATCATCACTGGCCGCCGCTTTGCGGTTATCCCACGCCATTTCGATATCGAACACCAGCTTCTGCTGAATAGTCTGTTCCCAGTCATAAACACCAATGGTGGTTATCACGCTAAGTTCTTCGATAAATACGATATCCATCACGCCATACCCTGTTTTTGCCTCGGCTGGATACCACTTCCAGCGGAAAGTGCGTATTATCCACAGATAACGAAACGAAAACGACCCCCCCTATTAAACGGAAGCCGGTTATGAGTGTTATCGCGCCTGGAATGATTCTCGTCGCCTATTTGTGTGGCTCAATCTCCAGTGCGATTCTGGTATGCAGGATCGCCGGTCTGCCGGATCCCCGGGAGCAAGGGTCAGGCAATCCCGGCGCGACCAACGTGCTGCGTATTGGCGGCAAAGCCGCCGCGGCCACGGTGCTGGTTTTCGACGTGTTGAAAGGGATGTTGCCGGTATGGGGCGCCTATTTGCTGGGCAGCAGCCCGCTTTATCTGGGCCTGACGGCCATTGCTGCCTGCCTCGGCCATATCTACCCCGTTTTCTTCCAGTTTCGCGGCGGCAAAGGTGTCGCCACTGCATTCGGCGCCATCGCGCCGATTGGCTGGGATCTCACCGGCCTGATGACCGGCACCTGGCTGTTGACTGTGCTGTTGAGTGGTTATTCATCATTGGGTGCCATCGTCAGCGCGCTGATCGCCCCTTTTTATGTCTGGTGGTTCAAGCCCCAATTTACCTTCCCGGTCGCGATGCTCTCCTGCCTGATCCTGATGCGTCACCATGACAATATTCAACGCCTGTGGCGTGGCCAGGAAAGCCGCATCTGGAAAAAACTGCGGGCAAAAAAAACGGCGGGAGCCCCTCCCGCCGACAAACAGTAACCCTCATCCAACCAGCGGCTATTCCACCGCCATTGTCCCAGTTCAGAACCGGCCAAGCGCCGCTACGGCATTCTGGCGTTCCACTCTAAATAGCGCCATGCTGGCCGCCAACTCCCGCGCCTGTTCTTCCAAAGAGCGCGTCGCTGCGGCCGACTCCTCCACCAATGACGCATTTTGCTGGGCCACTTCGTCCATCTGAGCCACCGCCTGGTTCACCTGTTCGATGCCGTTGCTCTGTTCGTGCACCGCCGTTGAAATCTCATGCATCAGCGCCGTCACCTGGTTCACCGCACGGGTCACGTCATTCATGGTTTCACCCGCAACGCGGGCAATATCGCTGCCGTCATTCACCTGCCGTTGCGAATCTTCCATCAGCAAACGAATCTCTTTGGCCGACTGCGCGCTGCGCTGCGCTAGGCTTCGCACCTCACCGGCAACCACTGCGAATCCCCGTCCTTGCTCCCCGGCACGCGCCGCTTCCACTGCGGCATTCAGCGCCAGAATATTCGTCTGAAAAGCGATACCGTCAATCATCGCTAGAATGTCCGCTACCCGCGCCGCCGTGGCGGAGATCAAGCCCATTTTCTCCAGCATCTGACCGACGGCCTCGCTGCCTTTGCCCGCGATGGTCGATACCTGTTGTGCCAACAGATAGGCCTGATCGGCATTTTCCGCATTCAGTTTCACCGTGGCAGCCAGCTGTTCCATGCTGGATGCCGTCTGTTCCAGCGAAGCGGCAGACTCCTCGGTACGTTCTGCCAGATGGTTATTGCCGGAAGCCAACTCGCTGGTGCCGATGTCTATCTGGCTACCGGCATCGCGCACCCGAGACACCGCGCCCGCCAACGCCTGCTGCATGGTTTTCATCGCCTGGATCAGACGGCCGATTTCATTACGACCGCCATCCTCAATCGGGCGGGATAAATCGCCGGACGCAATCGCTTCCAGTTGGCGCACCGAGCCATCCAGCGGCAGCAGGATCAGATGGCGAATTGCCCCCCACGCCAGCACGACCATCAGTAGCGCGATAACGAATGCGATACCCATAATGATAAGCCGACTACTGGCAACCTCCTCTGCCTGCGCCACCATGTTTTCCCCCACCTGCTGGGCGAAATCACTGAAATTGTGCATCGCATTTTCCGCGTCGGCACTAAGCGGCGGCAGGGCCTCCTGCATGACCGTGTAATACTCATCGAGATACTCTTTCCGCAGTGCCGCCAGTAATGGTTCCATCCCCTTACTGATATAGGCGCCGTAGCTGATCTTGATCTGTCCAGCCAACTCGGCGCCGCGTTGAGTCACCGTGCCATACCCCAGAAAACGATCCATCTCCTGCCGCGACAGCGCCAGGTATTTTTCCGCCCGGGACAGCGTCTCTTTCGCCTGATCGATCTGACCGGTCTCATACAGACGAACCGCTTGCGCGGCAGCAGTGCGGGCTCGTAATGTGGCGATGTAGCTGGCTGACAACGCGCTCAGCTCCTTGCCCTGAATTTTGTCGATGGAGACCAGCGAACGGTTCCCCTGACTGATGGCGCTGGTGCCGATCCCGACAACAATCGCCAATAGCAGCAGCATAGCGCCGACCAGCGCAAGCAGGCTGTGCCTGACCCTGATGTTTTTTAACATCGAATTTCTCCCTTGAATTCATACATAAAAAATAAAACTGCGGGCTACCCCACAGAATCGTTACTTATCGGAATAATCACTACAAGTCTTTACATTAATGAATTATTTAATTTGTATACATCAGTTAACGGACGACGGCCGCAGCGATAGCAGAGAAAAAACGGGGAGGAGGAGAGGCGTTCACACCAGGCGAACCGGCGCATACAGCGCCTAAAAACCGCGACATTCATCAACAGTTGGCTATAATGAGCGCCACTCTATTCCGGTTTGAAAAGAAGGAAACCCACATGAGTCTGAACTCAGTACCGGCAGGCAAATCGCTGCCGGAAGATATCTACGTTGTTATCGAGATTCCCGCCAACGCCGATCCGATCAAATACGAAGTGGATAAGGAAACCGGCGCGCTGTTCGTAGACCGTTTCATGTCTACCGCCATGTTCTATCCGTGCAACTACGGCTACATCAACCATACCCTGTCTCTGGACGGCGACCCGGTTGACGTCTTGGTTCCGACGCCGTATCCGCTGCAGCCGGGCTCCGTCATCCGTTGCCGTCCGGTCGGCGTACTGAAAATGACCGACGAATCCGGCGAAGACGCTAAAGTGGTTGCCGTACCGCACACTAAACTGAGCAAAGAGTACGATCACATCAACGATGTGAACGATCTGCCGGAACTGCTGCGCGCCCAGATTGCCCACTTCTTTGAACACTACAAAGATCTGGAAAAAGGCAAATGGGTGAAGGTTGACGGTTGGGAAAATGCCGAAGCCGCCAAAGCGGAAATCGTTACGTCTTTCGAACGCGCCAAAAACAAATAAGCTCGCCGCCCGCTTGGGCGACAGCTTATCGATGAGATGAAAAAACACCGCCTGTTGGCGGTGTTTCTCGTTATCAATCGTTGTGACGCTTTAACCAGTCACCGCTGGTTATCCGGCTCAGGCCGGTAACGGGTTGCTGGTAAAGATAAATCCAGGCGCTGCCGTAAGGGGTGGCGATCAACTCGCGTTTATACTCGCCACCATCCCGTTTGAGCGCATCCAATTCCGCCAGAATAGCGGAACTGACGCGATAAACCTCGCAAAAGATAGCCCCTTCGCCGACCACTGCCGCGGGATAATGGCCGAGATCATACAGCTCGTAACCTTCAAGCAGATGATCGCCCAACCATTGCGCATTCGTCATCCAGTGACTGTTTCCCTGTTTGCGCCGTAAACTGCCGTAGACAATAATTCGCATTGCTAAAACTCGAACTGATAGAGCACATCCAGTGCCTGACTCACGCCAGACACGGCTTCCAGGTATAGTTTTGGCATCAAACGATAACGAAGCGTTAACGTCGCCAAAGAGTCAAACAGCCCAACGCCATATTTGACCTGCAGGCCCGGAAGGACGTAACCACTGACGACTACTTGAGATTTATCGCCAACGCCCTGTGTATCCAAGGCTAGATTACTTACGCCAAAGGCCTCGCCGATTTTACCCACAACTTGACCACTTTGTGCAACCCCTAGACCAATCAACGCCGATGTCATCATGGCACTGTCGGCGCCGCTGCTGCCGAGCCCTTGTCCACGCAGCAAATAGGACAACGCTTCTTGCTGCGACAGCGTGGGTTCGGAAAACACATCCAGCTTGGGCGACGACGCCGTCCCCGTGATGCGCACGCCGGCCACCACATCATCCTCAGTATTATCCGGATTACGGATCGCCTCAATATTCAACACCGGCAAGGTGGGAGGGCCGGAAAACAGCAGTTGCCCTTTGCGTACCTGCAAATCCTGCCCGTAGGCTTTAAAGCGCCCTTCCGGCAACACGATTTGCCCATGCAACCCCAGCCCTTGCTGATCCTGAGCCACGTTTAAATCCCCGCTCAGCCGGGCCTTCAACCCATAGGCGTCAAGCCAGACATCGTTGCCAATCCGCACGACCAGACGGCTGTTAATAGGGATCGCGCTACTGCTTTTATTCAGCGGCTGACGTTGCGCGTCCAACATCACTTCATCGGCGGAAACATCCACCGCACTGGCGGGCATCTCTTGCACCACAATCCGCGCCCAGGGAATCGTCACCGTTCCGGTCAGCGACAGCAGCTGCGGTGAGGCGTCGAACACGATGTCCGGCGACACATCCAGCCGTGCCATCGGCGGTATTGTCACCCGGATACGTTCGCCGTTCGCCGCAATACGCGCACGCCATGCTTCCGGCTGCGCCCAGTCGGCATTCCCCGCCAGATTCACCTGACCCTGCATCGTTTTCAGATATCCCTGCAAAGTGGAGGACATCCCGGTAAAGCCCAGCGCCAGCCGACCATCGGTGACAGCCACCGGTAAACCGATACCGTCGATCGCCAGCCCGTCAAGCGACACCTGCCCGAATAATGACGGCCGTTGCAGATTCCCCGCCAGCCGCAGATTGGCGTCCAGCCGCCCGGCCGCTTTTTCTCCCTGTCGCAACAGCGGCCGCAGCATATCCAGCGACAGATTGCTCACGACAAGGGTACCGCTCAAATCACGCCGATGTTGCGGATCGCTAATCTGCACATCGCCATTGAAACGCCCATTGCCCCGAATCGCCACGTGCCACCCCAGCACCGCCTGCCCCCGTTGCAGCGCGGCGTTGAACGTCAACGCATCAAAGACAACCGGCAGAGTATTGCCCTGCATATGCTGACGCAGCGTGACGTTTTGGCCGGAAATCATCACTTTCGCCTCAGGTAAACCGCCCTTGCTCTGCCAACTGACGTCGGCATTGCCGGCCAGCGTGCCGGACAGCGCACTTTCCGGCGGCAGAAACGGTGCCAGCATAGCCAGATTAAGCCGATTGAGCGCCACACTGGCTTTACCGGCCGGCCCGGCTTCGATGGGTTGCGGCACACACAGCTCGGCATTCGGATTACGCCAGCAATGTGTCCCTACGGTGAGTTTCTGCGCCGAAACCTGATAGTTCAGCGCCACACGCTGCGCCAGACGCCACTCGCCGACCGGCGTCTCAAAACGGCTATCGGAGAGGTCGCCCTGCCAACGCTGCTGCGCCTGGTCAAAACGCCCGTGCAGCGCCAATTGGCCGGCGACCGGCTCGCCGCTCACGTTCAGCCGCAATTGATGATTCGCCTCATCGCCCTGCAGTTGTAAGGAAAACGCCGACAGGCGCATGTCACCCTGCGTGAATTGCCGGCCTTGCAGCGCCAACGTTCCCTGCACCTGACGCCCGGCCCGCACATCGCCTTTAAGCGTGAGCTGACTGAGCGACAACGCCTGCCAGCGCACGGCCGATGCCGTCAGGTCAGCCAGCAGATGCGGCGCATCGCGGTTGCCATCCAGCCGCAGCCGCCCCGTCGCCTGCCCGGCCAGACCGGGCCATGCCTGGTTCAGCACCGGCGCGTTCAGCTCCCCGGTCAGGTTCCACTGTTCGGCCAGCTCCCCCTGTATCGCCAATTGATTGCGCCCCAGCGCCAGCGTCAGAGACGGCACTTTCCAGCGGCCATCGGCGCTGCCGCTCAGGCTCCCTTTTGCCGACAGCCGATTCTGGCGCCAGCTGCCGTCCAGCGCCAAACGGGGCACCTCAATTTGCCAGCGCCCGCTTTCCAGACTGCCGGCCATGCTCAGCCCCCCATCCAGCCGCAGCGGCCAATCCGGCCACTGCCGGGCGGTATCGATCCCCTGTAACGCGAGCTCCCCCTGCCAGCGCACGGCCTGCGGCCACTCCACACGCCCGCTGAGATCCGCTGTGCCCTGTAACGCGCTTAGACGCAGGCGGGATAGCGAAAACTGTCGTTCCGATCCCGTGCCCTCCAGCGTTAGCTGCCCCGGTGGCAACGCCGCCCCCCGCAGTGCGCCGCGCAACGCAAGCTGGTAGTCCGTCGCCTTGCCGCCAAGGTGGAGACGCAGTCCGTCCACCTGATACTGCGCCTCGCCCGATAACGGCCAGCGCAGCTGCTGGCTTTGTACGCTGACCGTCAGCGGCAACCCCGCCTGCGCCAGTTCCGTCTTGACGTCAAGCTGCGCCCGCTGCGGGCCGGACAGGTTAAGCGCCAGAGCCAGTTGTCGCCGTAGCGCGCCCGCCGCCGTCAAACGCAGACGCTCGCCTTTCAGCGGCTCGACATTCAGGATCGCGTTGGCATTGAGCGTCAGCGGCCAGTCTCCCGCCAGCGTCGCCTCACCGTGGGCATACAGCGCGCCCTGCGGCAACTGCACGGCCAACTGTTGTAAGGTCACGCCCTGCTGCCGGGCGTCGGCTTTCACGTGCAGGCGCGTCACCTTGACCGTCTGCTCGCCGATGATCGACCAGGATTCCCCCTGAAGATCGGCAACCGTGACGTCCAGCGGTAACGACACCGACGGCATCTCGGGCAACAGGGGGGACGCGAACAACGTGCGAAGGCGTTCGCCCAACGGCATCGCATCCGCCACCGGCGGTGCAGCGACAGGTGACGCCGGTGTTTTCGGCAATACGACATTCATGCCGTCAATCCGGGTCGGCAACAGCGTCAGTGACCGCCCCTGCCATTGGATGCCGGTTTGCAACGAGGGTAATTCCATGCGGACGCCATCCACCTGAACCCGGCTGTTGTCCAGCCGGATGCGCGGCAGCACCAGCGTCACCGGTGCGGTGATGTCCGTTTCCGGCGATGTGTCGCCTGCTGTCGGCGCCGACGGCGGCAGCCCGGCAGAATCTACCGTCACCGTCAATGCCTGCAGCGCAAGATCCTCCAGACAGATCTGACTGCGCCACAGACAATTCGGCTGCAACGCCACATGCAATGCGCCGGCGCTCACGTCGATACCCGGCGACCGATAACGCACATCCGTTAACGTCAAATTACGCCAGCCGCCCTCCATCCGCCCAATCTCTAGCCCCGGTACCCAACGTACTGCCGCGGACAGCAACAGATGCAGCCCCGGCGCAGTCGCGACCAACAGCAACAGCACCACCAGCAGCGTGACGACCAATGCACCTAGGCCGATCCCGGCTTTTTTCACCCTGTTCATAGTTCCGGCCCCAGTCCGATGTAAAACTGCAGCCCATGCTTATCGTCGTCACCGATCGGCCGGGCGATATCCAGCTTGACGGGCCCGACCGGCGATGCCCAGCGCAGGCCGACGCCCGCCCCGGTTTTCATGTTGCTGCGGCGGATATCGTTGACTGCCTCGCCGCTGTCCACAAATACCGCGCCCCACCATTTACCGCTGACGTTGTACTGGTATTCCAATGAACCGACCGCCAGCTTTGACGCGCCGGTCAGCTTACCGTCGCTGTCTCTGGGGGAGATGGATTTGTACTTGTAGCCGCGAATGCTGCGATCGCCCCCGGCAAAAAAGCGCAGCGACGGCGGTACGCGGGTAAAACTGCCGGTTTCAATCCAACCCAGATTGGCGCGGGCGATGAAACGGTGTTTTTCCTCTAGCGTGCGGATCCATACGTTCTGCGCCTGAAAGATCGCAAAATCGAGATCCGATCCCCACGTTGTGTTTGAAACATCCACGGAATAGCGCTGCGTATCTCCCCAGTCCGGCATCAGACCGCCGCGCTGGCGGGTGCGGTTGAAGCTCACGCCGGGGTAGATCAACATGGTGGTGTTGGTGACGCTGGCCTGTGTGAAGTGATCTAACGTCCAATGCAGATTAAGCGCACGTTGCCAGCCGCTGTTCAGCTCCCAGTAGCGGGCCAGATTCAGGGAAGTGGTATCGGATTGGGTATCATTGAGGTCTTCCCGCTTCAAACCGCCCTGTACCAAGTAATACTGTTCCAGCGGGCTTTTCAGCAGTGGGATTTTGTAGCTCATATCCAGTTGCTGTTCCGGTGCGGACAGACTGAGGCTGTTGGTGAAACTGTGGCCGTAGCTGTTGACCCAAGGTTTATTCCAGACAGTTTTCAGACGCGGGCCGACATCGGTCGCGTACCCGACCCCGGTTTCTACGCTATTGCGGGTTCGGGGCGTCAGAACCGCGTCCAGCGGCAGGACTTTACTCTGCCGGCCCGGTTCGAAATCCGGCGAAACCACCGCCGAATTAAACCAACCGGTGGCCGACAAACGCCGGTTTAACTCGCCCAGTTGCTCCGTGGTATAGGCGTCGCCTTCATGAAACGGCAACAGCGCCTGCAGATACTGCTCCTGAATCTGAGCATGGCGGAAAGTCACTTTTCCGAAGCGGTAGCGTGGGCCGCTGTCATAATCGATATCCCACCAGGCCTGACGAGTGGACTGCATCACGCCTAACTGGCTTTTATTGAAGCGGGCGTCGAAATACCCCTTGCGCATCGCCAGGTTGTTCAGCTCGCTTTTGAAATTGTCATAAGCGCCGTGGTTCAGCACCTCCCCCACTTTCGGACGATGTTCCGCCACCAACCGCAAATAATCTTCGTCATGCTGCGCTTCGCCGCGCATGGCAATGCTGGAACCGGCGATAGTGACTGGCTCGCCAGGATCGACCGTCACCTTAAGCACCGGGCGTCCGCGGCCTTCGGCAGGGATGAAGTCGAAATGGATATCGGGCTGGTAGTAGCCCATCGCTCGCAGCCCCTGCCGGATTGCCTCGTTGACGCGGGCGCGAAAGCGGCTGTCGGCGTTGACTTCATCCGGGGAAATGGTGGAAAGCCGGGCTCTGACGTTTTTCTGCAGATCGCCGCTCAAACCCAGCAGTTGCAAACGCACATTGGAGGAAGCCGCCATTGTCGGCGGCGTCATCAGCACGCCGCACAGTATCAGCGTCTGACTAAGCGTCATGCCGCAGAGCCGGCGTTTGTTGCGGTTATCAATCACTGTCGTCGCGTCCCGGCAGTATCAGGCGACGAAAACGCCTGTCGTTATTCATCTGTTTATATTGAGTTAACTATAGAGACTAATTGAAAAAGATGAAAATGGCATATATCTGATAAACATCATGATAAGGTTCATGACTCCGCCATGCTGCGTATCGCTGGTGCAGAATGGGGAAACACGCTATCAAGATATGGGGACACTGCCCGAACGCCGGAACACGGCCCCATTCACCGGTCATTCAATCAGGAGCCAAACCCGATGACGCATTTCGATAAAACCCGGATTGTCAGCCAGGCGGAAGCCTTGCCCGGCCGTGTCACGCCGATGCCGGTGGCGCGTCTGCATGTGGTTAGTCAGCACTCAATGACGCATGTTCCGGCCCAGATGGAGGTCGCCCTGTTTGCGATGGGATGTTTCTGGGGCGCCGAACGCCTGTTTTGGCAGCAGCCGGGCGTATACAGCACCGCGGCAGGCTACAGCGGCGGCTATACGCCCAATCCCACCTATCGCGAAGTCTGTACCGGGCAAACCGGCCACGCCGAGGTGGTGCGGGTGGTGTTCGATCCGGCGGAGATCAGCTATTCGCAGTTGTTGCAGCTGTTTTGGGAATCCCACGATCCGGCGCAAGGCATGCGGCAAGGTGGGGATATCGGTACCCAGTACCGCTCAGCGATTTACACCACCACCCCCGCCCAGACAAGCGCTGCCGAAGAAAGCCGGCGACGCTTTCAGCAAGCCATGCGCGATGCAGGCGATCTGCGCGCCGTGACCACCGAGGTCAAGCCGGTCGGCCCTTTTTATTATGCTGAAGACGAGCATCAACAGTACCTGCACAAGAATCCGCACGGCTATTGTGGGCTGGGCGGTACCGGTGTGTGTCTGCCGCCTGCAGGGTGAGACTGGCGGCAATTTGAGCACGCTTGCTATAATCGTCGCCGACAGCGCCGTCGTACGGTTCTGTCGGCGACATTTACATCGCCGATACATCAAACCATTACCTTTCCGAGGCTCGTGTGCGTCCGTTGGGCGACACGAAAAAAACCATGTTAAACAGTCTGTTAGTAATCCTGTTACTTATCGCCATCAGTGCGTTTTTTTCTTTATCCGAAATATCGCTGGCCGCTTCCCGCAAGATAAAACTGAAGCTGATGGCCGATGAAGGCGATCTGAATGCAGCGCTGGTACTGAAATTCCAGGAGACGCCGGGCATTTTCTTTACCGTGATCCAGATTGGCGTCAACGCAGTCGCCATCCTGGCCGGTATCATCGGCGACGCCGCCTTCTCCCCTTATTTCGATATGCTGTTCGCCAGCCTGGTGCCCGCCGATATCCTGACCCGAGTGAGCTTTGTCTGTTCATTCACACTGGTGACTGGCCTGTTCATTCTGTTTGGCGATCTGACGCCGAAACGCATTGGTATGATTGCTCCGGAAGCCGTCGCCATACGGATCATCAACCCCATGCGCTTCTGTCTGTGGCTTTTTCGCCCACTGGTATGGCTGTTCAATGGCCTGGCCAACGGCATTTTCCGCCTGTTGAAACTGCCGATGGTACGTAAGGAAGACATCACCTCCGACGATATTTACGCGGTGGTGGAAGCCGGCGCGCTGGCGGGTGTGTTACGCAAGCAGGAACACGAGCTGATTGAAAACGTATTCGAGCTGGAATCGCGTACCGTCGCCTCCTCTATGACCTCGCGGGAAAGCGTGGTGTTTTTCGATCTGCACGAAGAAGAAGCGCACATCAAAGAAAAAATCGCCCAGCAGCCGCATTCCAAGTTTCTGGTTTGCGACGGCAACATCGACCAGATCATCGGCTATGTGGATTCCAAAGATCTACTGAACCGGGTACTCGGCAACCAAAGCCTGGAGTTGACCAGCGGGATGCAAATCCGCCCGACGCTGATCGTGCCGGATACGTTGACGCTATCCGAAGCGCTGGAAAGCTTCAAAACCGCCGGGGAAGATTTCGCAGTTATTCTCAACGAATACGCGCTGGTGGTGGGGATCATTACCCTGAACGATGTGATGACCACGCTAATGGGCGATCTGGTAGGACAAGGGCTGGAAGAGCAAATTGTTGCCCGCGACGAAAACTCCTGGCTGATCGAAGGCGGTACGCCAATCAACGACGTCATGCGGGCGCTGAATATCGACGAATTTCCTCACTCAGACAACTATGAAACCATCGGCGGTTTCATGATGTATATGCTGCGTAAAATCCCGAAACGTACCGACTTCGTCCGCTATGCCGGTTATAAGTTTGAAGTGGTGGACATCGACAGCTACAAAATCGACCAGTTGCTGGTCACTCGCGTGGAAGAGAAAACCAACGCAACAGCCGCGACGCCTCCGGCTGCCGCGCCATCAGGGGAATAAACTAAAACGGCCCGCGACGGGCCGTTATCTATTACCTGCATGGCCGTCATCGGGTTCACCCCAGTTCCGCCTGCAATTTCAACACCTGCCGATTCACCTCTGACATCACGACCAGGTGCTGTTTATCCTGCGTTTTCGGCAGCAGGATCTTACCGTAATCAAATTCAAAAGCGCCGATGCCCTTAATGTAAATTCGCCCTTTGAATAAGGTCTTCACGTACTTAGCAATCTTCAAGGGATTGTAACGTTCGAAGATCTTCATCATTGCTACTCTCCTCCCGTCCTGCTCATCCGTTCTGTCCGTCCCCGTAGGGGACACACTCAGAACAACCATGACCGATGACACTCAAGTTACTTCTATTAGTGCCATTAGAATGCGGTGAGTTCCCACGAGTACAGCATTTTTGACGGATTTTACATATTTTTACCGAACAGATGAATGCCATACCTTTTAAATCAGTATAAACCTTCAGGTTTATAGCGAATGTGCGGAACACCACAAACTCACCCCAGCAAACAGGACAGACCTTTTTTCGCTATCTACGCTTATAGGTATCACGTGACGCAAAGGCCTCACGCTCGGACCGTATAAGGGAGAAAACGTCATGACGCGCCGCGCCTGCCTGCTGACAATATGGGTACTGCTAATATTCCCCCGCTGGCTGCCCGCTCATATCTTGCCCCTCTATCGCATGTTGCCGGATGTCGTCGTCTCCGACGGCGGCGAACTGCAATACCAGGACGGGAAGCCCCGCTATCTGAGCTGGAGCAGCGCACAACTTGTCGGGAAAGTCCGGCTGATTCAACACATTGCCGGCCGTATGTCCGCCCGCAATATGAATGAAACGTTGATGACCGCACTCAAGGCGGCCAATCTACCGCGCGAATATTACCAAACGACGACAATCGTCAATGCCGACGAGGCTGTCATCGGTACCGGCTTTTTCGTCCGCAAACGGATAGAGGCAGGCAAGACGCAATACCCTTGGACGCAATTCGTGCTGGATAATCAGGGGGTAGTACGCAAAACCTGGCAGCTGATGCCGAAAAGCGCGGCCGTCATCGTACTGGATAAGGAAGGGCGGATACGTTACGTGAAGGACGGGTCGCTCAACCGACAGGAGGTGCAGCAGGTCGTCAACCTGCTGCAGGTGCTATTGAGCCAGGCCAGTTCAGAACAGGGAGACACGAAACCCCGGATTGAGAAATGACTCCCGCGGGCGGTAGGAGAGCGGTTTACCCTGCCAGTCGGTCACTTGCGCGCCAGATGCCAGTGCCACAGCATGGCCGGCGGCGGTATCCCAGACGCTGGTGGGCCCAAAACGAGGATAAAGCTGAGCGCGGCCTTCCGCCACCAGACAAAACTTCAGCGATGAGCCGACTGACACCGTGCGGTGTTCGCCGAGCTGGCTCAGGTAATCCTCCAGCTCGGCATCCGCATGGGAGCGGCTCACCACCACCACCGGCGGCCGGGCGTCATACACCTGAATCTGATGGCGCTGCCCGCCCTCTTCTTTCCAAGCTTTCCCCCCGGCCGCAGCGTACATCACGCCAGTCACGGGCACATACACCACGCCCAGCACCGGTTTACCCTCCTCAATCAACGCGATGTTAACGGTAAACTCGCCGTTACGATTGATGAATTCCTTGGTACCGTCCAGCGGGTCGACCAGCCAATAACGTTGCCACGTCTGGCGTACCGACCAGGCGGGAGGATCCTCTTCCGACAGCAGAGGAATATCCGGATAACGGCTCTCCAGCCCCCGCTTGATCACCCGGTGCGCCGCCAGATCCGCCGCCGTTATCGGTGAATCATCCTGTTTGCGGGCCACGTCGATAGGTTGATGACCGTTATAAACCTGCATGATCGCCTCGCCGGCGTCCCGCGCCAGTTGGCAGATATGTTCTAGCATGACCTCACCTTAATTAACCGTTGGCAAATCATCGTGCTGCCCCATGAATAACCCGTTATGACGACAGGACAGTACACAGTGTTGAGCATAATATTGCTGGATTTCTATTGCAGTTCACATTTTGGGATGGCAGGTAACACAATATTCATGATTATCTGAGATATACACCCTACTTAATTCCGCTACAGGAGTAAAACCATGAAACACACGCTGGCGCTGAGCCTGCTTTCGGTCGCCATTCTTTCCGCCACCGCCCAGGCGGCCACCGTCGATTTGCGCGTACTGGAAACGACCGACCTGCACAGCAACATGATGGACTTCGACTATTACAAAGACAGCGCGACGGACAAATTCGGCCTGGTGCGCACCGCCAGCCTGATTCATGCCGCCCGACAGCAAGTCGTCAACAGCGTACTGGTCGACAACGGCGATATAATTCAAGGTAGCCCACTCGGCGATTATATGGCGGCGAAAGGGTTACAAAAAGGTGAAGTGCACCCGGTCTACCTAGCGATGAACACCCTCGATTACGCCGTCGGCAACCTCGGCAACCACGAATTCAACTACGGTCTGGACTATCTGCACAAAGCGTTGGCCGGCGCGCGTTTTCCCTATGTCAACGCCAACGTACTGAACGCCAAAACCCAAAAACCGCTGTTTACGCCCTATCTGATCAAGGAAACCGAGGTCAAGGACCGCGACGGAAAGACACATAAGCTGCACATCGGCTACATCGGCTTCGTGCCGCCGCAGATCATGGTGTGGGACAAAGCCAACCTCAGCGGTAAAGTCACGGTGGCGGATATCACCGCGACGGCGAAAAAATGGATTCCAGAAATGCGCCAAAAAGGCGCGGATGTCGTTATCGCTATCCCGCACTCCGGCCTCTCCGCCGAACCTTACCGCGCCATGGCGGAAAACTCGGTCTACTACCTGAGCCAGATCCCCGGCATTGACGCCATCCTGTTCGGCCATGCCCATGCCGTATTCCCCAGCCAGGACTTCGCCGCCATCAAGGGCGCCGACATCGCGCGCGGGACGCTCAATGGTATTCCGGCAGTCATGCCGGGCATGTGGGGCGACCATCTAGGCGTGGTGGATCTGGTGCTGAACAACGACCATGGCGCCTGGAAAGTCGCACAGGGCACGGCACAGGCCCGCCCGATTTACGACAAAGCCCAGAAAAAATCGGTGGCGGCGGAAGATCCGCAACTGGTGCAAGTGCTGTCTGAAGCGCATCAAAAAACCCGCGAGTTTGTCAGCAAGCCGATCGGCCAGGCCTCGGACAACATGTACAGCTACCTGTCGCTGATTCAGGATGATCCCACCGTGCAGATCGTCAATAACGCCCAGCGATCCTATGTCGAACACTTTATTCAGGGCGACCCGGATCTGGCAAAACTGCCGGTACTTTCCGCTGCGGCGCCGTTCAAAGCGGGTGGGCGCAAGAACGATCCGGCGGGTTACGTCGAAGTGGAAAAAGGCCAGCTCACCTTCCGCAACGCGGCCGATTTGTACCTGTACCCCAACACGTTAGTGGTGGTGAAAGTCAACGGCGAGCAGGTTCGCGAATGGTTGGAATGTTCCGCCGGTCAGTTCAACCAGATCGATATCCACAACGCCAAGCCGCAATCCCTGATCAACTGGGACGGTTTCCGGACTTACAATTTCGACGTGATCGACGGCGTGAAGTATCAGATCAACGTTACCCAGCCCGCCCGTTACGATGGCGAATGCAAACTCATCAATCCGAATGCCCATCGCATTGACGCACTGACATTCAACGGCAAACCCATCGATCCGAAAGCGACTTTCCTGATCGCCACCAATAACTACCGCGCTTATGGTGAGAAATTCGCCGGCACCGGCGAGAAGCACATCGCCTTCGCGTCGCCGGATGAGAATCGCTCTGTGCTGGCGGCCTACATCAGCGCCGAGACGAAAAAATCCGGCGAAGTGAAACCAGAGGCGGACAACAACTGGCGCTTGGCGCGCATCGTCAGCGATACGCCGCTGGATATCCGGTTGGAAACCGCACCGTCCGCCAAAGCGGCAACCTTTATCAAGGAGAAGGCCCAGTACCCGCTGACGCAGGTCGGCACCGACGATATCGGCTTTGCGGTTTACCGTGTCGATCTGCAACAACAGTAACCGAAACAAACTTGGTTGAGCCGCGCACGGAAGACGGCTCAACCGCATGAGGGCGCGGCACGCGCCCTTATTACGACCCATCTCATTCGCAAACGGATAAATCTACCCCTTTTGGGTGATGGCCGCCCCAATAAGATGCATTTAAAATACACCTTATTATTTGCACCGTTCAGGGGTAACTACTATGCACTACCGCGAAAAATCCTTAGGCGAACTGGCCGTCGCTATTCCCCGCGCTACCGCGCTGTTCCGCGAGTTCAATCTTGATTTCTGCTGTGGCGGCAAACAGACGCTGCAACACGCCGCCGGCAAACGCCAGTTGGATATCGATATGCTGGAAGCGCGACTGGCGGAACTGGACGCCGAGCCGCAGTCAGGTAAAGACTGGCGAGAAGCGCCGTTGAACGAGATGATCCCGTACATTATCCAGCGGTTCCATGATCGCCACCGCGAGCAACTGCCGGAACTGATCACAATGGCTGAAAAGGTTGAGCGCGTACATCAGGATAAATCCGCCTGTCCGCATGGTCTGGCTGCCCAGCTCACACTGATCCTCGATGATTTGTCTCAGCATATGATGAAAGAAGAGCGGATTCTGTTTCCGATGATCCAGGCGGGGATGGGGCGACAAGCGGCCGGGCCGATATCCGTGATGGAGCATGAACACGATGACGCCGGCCAGCAGCTAGAGGTGGTAAAAAACCTCACCGACAACCTGACGCCGCCTACCGACGCCTGCAATACCTGGCGCGCCCTGTACGCGGGCATCGGTGAATTTATTGCCGACCTGATGGAGCACATCCATCTGGAAAACAACCTGTTGTTCCCAAGGGCGCTACGGGAAGCAGCCTGAGAAGCCTCATTAGGGAAAACGGCAAGGCAAGAAAGCAGTGTTATAAAAAAATAAGGCAGGGCCCCCAAAGGGGCCCTGCCCATGATATTTATCGTGCCGCGGTGTCGGTGGAAAACGTCTTCTGCTCTGCCTTGGTCTACCAGCGCGGACCACCGCCGTGATGATGTCCCCAACCGGGGCCAGGGCCCGGGCCGCCGGGCACGATATAAACCGGACGCGGCGGCGGAGGCGGCTCAACTACCACGACACGCGGCGGCGGCGGTTCATAGTAATAAACCTGACGCGGGTGGTGCCGGCGGGCATACCATGTGTCGGGATCGCACCAGCGATTACCGTCCCAGTAGTAGCCACGATCGTCACGATCACCGATATGCAGATAGATACCGGGCAACGCCAGGCTCAGGCTGTCTGCCTGCGCCGCAGGTACCGCGACTGCGGCGCCCAGTACGCCCGCCATCACAATCCCCAATAAAAGTGGCTTCATCATGTTAACAACCTCAGCTTCACCGCTATGCGGCGGATGGCTTCTTTATACGTCCCGCCACAGCCCACAGCTATCAGAAAATGGCTAATTTCTCCGGTGTTATGGTCAAGATCTTCCCGAAAACAGTACCAAATGGATAACCCGCACGTGCATAGTGCATAGTGCGGTGAACCCGAAGCGGCGGCCTGACATGCCATCCCCCCAGATATTGTCGATAAACGCCTGCGCAAAAGCATTCACTCGCATCGCAACATTGTGGCACACCATTCTGGCGATGCATTGAATGTACTCGCCGGGAAAATATCTGGATGAAAGGCCGTAATCCTTACAGGCAACTATACGCAGCTGAGCTCAACGCCGATTAATTTAATACAGGGATGCATAGAATAGACTCAATAATATATAGTCTAAATAATGAAGAAAGAGAGTTACCGGTATAACCGATAACTCTCATTACTTAATGATATTTTTTCATCATGAAGATTAGGGCAGCTGTACTTTCCCGTTAATTAAATAGGCGGACGACGTGCTATCTGACATCGGCGGAAGCGTATCGCTTAATACATTCCCTTTGATATCGGTAAACTCAATCGGAATATCATTTTTCCCAACAAATTCTAAAATAAAATGATTATAGTCTGTTTTGGGCGCGCTAACCCACTGACTGTCGCGCAGATATTTCATCTCAATAATTGGATATTGAACATTTCTGAATTGCACGGCGGCCCAATAAGGATTAGAACCTTCCTTTATACGGTATATCACATTGCCGCTTACAGGCGCTTTTACCAGCTCCCATTGAATATTAATTTTCCCGTCCTGCAAGTTGCCAATTTTCTCGAACGCATTGAATGATAAGTCCAAGGCGCAATCGCCACCTTCAGGATATAAATCGGTAACATATACAGTTGTACTTCCTTTAGGCCCGGTGACTTTGAGATAGGCGCCGGCCAGTGCAGCTTTAACACCTTTATAATCCAGTTGCGTCCGGTTTAATGCTGTTATCTCCATATCAGAAGGGATTGGGTCTAATAATAATGCACCGCCAGAATATCCAGATCCTGTGGCGGTCGCATAACCATAACAGATATCACCCAGTTCCCAGGCAGCTTGAACACTGTGTGACAGAGGTAATAATACGGCAGAGATTAATAGTGTCTTTTTAAACATCATAATATTCACATCCATATATAATTTAATGTATGAGATTAAGAAGCATGTCCTGCTTCACGGTTACATTGTGAAATATTTATATTTTGAGAAATAAGATTAATCCTAAAATGGATTGATTAATAAACATTAAAAAATAAATAAATTATTTTCCACGAAATAAATTAAATATAACATAAAAAGGAATAAATAAGAAAATCGCATATTGTAATATAATGATAGTCATCATTTTAAATCAAGAAAAAATGAGAAACCCATGACAGCAATAAGAAAACGTGTACTGACATGATCACTGCGTTTTCCGCATCTTGATGCATTCACAAAAAGTCATATTTATTTTTAAAAAACATACAATTAAAAACACCTTATTCGAGGGTTTCTTCATTAAGGTCTGCTGTATGACGAAAACGGATAAATTGACTCAACCGCGTTTAAACCCGGTTCTAAGGCATCAGACTGGGGTTATGACATCAGGCTATCAGGCACTTTTCCGCCCGGCTTTTTTTCTTCTGCTTTCACCGCACGTACTCCCCATGAGAGTAGAGATAAAATCACAAACTGATTTACACATAGCACCATAATAATATCGCCAGAATCAACAATAGTGAGCACTGAGTGTGCATTGAATAAATAATAGGTATTGTGATATTAAAATCATAAATGGCGATAAAAATAACATCACGCCACATCTTATTTTTTATTCCCCGTATTCTATCGCTATCACATTTAATCGGGAAAACGCCACCACCGCTATCGTGATCATCTTTTGTGCAGACATGCCCCGTTGATGTGCAGTTGCACTGGGTTAAATAGAGAATACTTATAATAAAATTTAGCCGTTGACAGCCAATTATGCTGCTTTCTATAGTGATAGCCACTCCCCGCAAGACCGCCAACGCTGTCGGCTTGTGGCGAAGGCAATAGAGCCCCATGCAAAGTCATTTGACGTTGCGGGGCTTTTTTTTTGCTTTTTTTCACACCAACATCAGGGGTAATTATGTCCAGAATACAATGTCATTACGCCACGTTGACACTTGCACTGGCATCCATATTGGCGATAAGCACGTCAAATATGGCCGTCGCTGCGGATAAACCGATAAAAATAGGTTTACTGGAGGATGCGTCCGGTAACTTTGCCCTGCCCGTTATTCCCAAGATCCATGCCACCGAATTAGCGATTGAAGAGATCAATGCCAAAGGCGGTATTCTCGGACGCCCGGTAGAACTAATTAAATACGACACCCAATCTGATAATACCCGTTTCCAGCAAATGGCCCGTCGATTAATTAAAAACGATAAAGTGGACGTTATTTTCGGCGCGTTCTCCAGCGCTTCCCGCGAAGCTATCCGCCCAATCATGGACAAGGAAAAACAGCTTTACTGGTACAACAACCAGTACGAAGGCGGCGTCTGCGATAGCAACGTCTTCGTGACCGGCGCGGTGCCGGAACAGCAGTTCTCCACCCTGTTGCCCTGGATGATGGAAAAATACGGCAAGCGGGTTTACACCATCGCCGCCGATTACAACTTCGGGCAGATTTCCGCCGAGTGGGTGCGCAAAATCGTCAAGGAAAACGGCGGCACCATGGTGGGTGAAGAGTTCATCCCGCTGAGCGTCTCCCAATTCGGCCAAACCATTCAGAACATCCAGAAAGCCAAGCCGGATTTCGTGGTGACGTTGCTGGTAGGCACCAACCAGTCCTCCTACTACGAACAACAGGCGGCGGCCAAGCTGAATCTGCCGATGGCCAGCTCCGTCAACGTCGGTCAGGCCTATGAGCACAAACGCTTCAAACCACCCGCGTTGAAAGACATGTACGTGACCGCCAACTACATCGAAGAGGTGGATAGCCCCGCCAGCAATGATTTCAAAAAACGCTTCCGCGCCAAGTTCCCTGACGAGCCCTACATCAACCAGGAAGCCGCCAACGCCTACGACGCGGTCTATCTGTACAAGCTAGCGGTAGAAAAAGCCAACAGCGTCGATCAGGTCGCGGTACGCAAAGCGCTGGAAAGCGGCGACATCTGCACCGACGGCCCGTCCGGCAAAGTGTGCATCGACCCGAAAAGCCATCACCTGAGCCACACCATCTATCTGGCGCATGTCCGGGACGACCACTCGGTGGAAATCCCCAAAGTCTGGCCGGACATCAAACCCTACTGGCTGGGCGAAGCCGGCTGCAACCTGCCGGTCAAACCGGATACCAGCCAGTACACGCCGTCCAACCCGCCCAAGGCCTGAACCGGGCATCACGTCAGGGAAGCGGCCTAACGCTTCCCGGCATACCTCTTTTTCACCGGTGCCGGTCGGGGCACCAAGGATTGCCTGTTGATGTTATTGCTCTCCGTTCTTTATTCGGCGCTTTACCCGTTCGGCGATAACTTCGCCTTTCTGGTGCTGTCGGCACTGGGTCTGGCGGTGATCTTCGGCATGATGGGGGTCATCAATCTGGCGCATGGCGAATTCATCATGTGCGGTGCCTACGTCACGATCACGCTGAACAAATCCGGACTGCCGTTGCCGCTCGCCATGCTGGTAGGCGCCACCGCAGCGGCGATGGCAGGCTGCGCCGTGGAACGCCTGGTGGTGCGCCACCTGTACGGGCGGCTGTACGACTCGGTGGTGGCCACCTGGGCCATCAGCCTGATCGTCCAGCAAAGCATGCTGCTGCTGGCGGGCCCTTCGCTGGAAGGGCTCTCCACCCCCTTCGGTTCGTTCACCTTGGGCGAATACTCTTTCGCGACTTACCGTGCGCTGCTGCCGCTGATCGCCATCGCGGTACTGCTGGTGTTGTACTGGCTGTTTTTTCACACCAACTACGGTATCTGCGCCCGCGCCACCATCCAGAATGCCCGCATGGCGTCCTGTCTCGGGCTGGAAACCGACCGCATCTATACCCAGACCTTCGCCCTCGGCGCCGGGCTCGCCGGGCTGGCGGGCGCCCTCTACGCCCCGACCATGACCGCCGTACCGACCATGGGCAGCGCCTTCATCGTACAAGCGTTCGTCTCGGTGGTGGTCGGCGGCGCCAATGTACTGATCGGCACCATTCCGGCCGCCATGGCGCTCGGTGCCATCCAGACCGGGCTGAACGCCTGGTACGGTCAGTTGGCCGGGCAGATCGGCCTGCTGATTACCGCCATGCTGGTGATCCGACTGTTGCCCAATGGCGTCGGCCAGCTGTTCACCCGTAACCGTTGAGGAACTGACTGTGACGACCACTTCTCTGAGACTCACTACTGAAGCGCGACGCCGATCAGGCCTTCGTTCATGGCGCGGATTACTGGTGCTGGCGATCGCCATGCTGTTGCCGCTGGTGGTCGACAGCGCCTTCACCGGCGATCTGTCCTATTTTCTACTGTGGACGTTCTGCGCCATGGGGCTGTCCGCCATGTGGGGATACGGCGGGATCCTCTCCTTCGGCCAGACTGCCTTTTTCGGGCTGGCGGGCTACGTTTACGGCGTGTTGACCCTCAACTTCGGCGACGGTTTCATCTCCACCTGGTCCGGCTTTATCCTGGCACTGGCCGCAGCGGGCGCGGTGGCCGCCGCCCTCGGTTACATGATGTTCTACGGCGGCGTCACCGGCATTTTCGTCGGCATCGTCACCCTGTCGTTCACGCTGGTACTGGAAACCTTTATGTCCCAGACCGCCGGCCCACAGTGGGTCATCGGCAGCGCCCGGTTGAACGGTTTCAACGGCATGTCCGGCATGCCACCACTCAGCCTACCCTTCGGCGGCGAACACCCCTTCACGCTGGACGGCAATGCCTTTTACTACCTGATTCTGGCACTGCTGGCCATCGCTTATCTGCTGATGCAACGTCTGCTGCGCGGCAACATCGGGCTGACGCTGGCCGCCATCCGTGAAAATCCGCAGCGCGCCGAAATGCTGGGTATCGATATCCGCCGCTATCAGTTGCTGATCTTCACCCTCGGTGGCGTCCTGTCTGGGTTATCCGGCGTGCTCTATACCCAGTGGGGGTCCTACATCACCCCGTCGTCGATGGGGCTGACCGCTGCCGCCATGCCGGTGATCTGGGTCGCCACCGCCGGGCGAAAAAGCCTGGCCGGCACCATCGCTATCACCGCGCTGTTGGTGTGGCTGTCGCAATGGCTGGCGGTGTACGGCAGTGAATACGCCATGATCCTGCTCGGCCTTGTCCTACTGTTCGTCGTGCTGGTCGCACCGGAGGGGATCCTGGTCTGGCTGGCGCAGCAGCTACGGCGGCTGCCGGTTATCGGTCACTATGTAGGAGGTACGCGATGAACACGCCGGTATTGGAAACCCAGGCATTAGGAAAACGCTTTGGCGGCGTACAGGTGATTCATGGGGTGGATATCCGCATTCGTCAGGGTGAAATCCGCTGCGTTATCGGCCCGAACGGCGCCGGTAAAAGCACCTTTTTCAAACTGCTCACCGGCGAACACCGCCCCAGCAGCGGCGAAATCCGCTTTCAGGGCGAACCGCTCAACGCGCTGCCGCCGTTTCAGCGCATCCGCCGCGGTATGAGCATCAAATTTCAGATTCCCGGCATCTTTCCCGCCCTCAGCGTGGAACAGCATTTGCAACTCTCGCTGAGCCACCGTCGCACAGCGCACCATCGCGCGGCAGACAGCCTCGACGATCTGCTGCAACGCTTCAATCTGACGAGCGAACATCGCCAACTGGCGGGCAACCTCTCCCACGGCAAAAAGCAGTGGCTGGAAATCGCGATGGCGGTCTCGCTACAGCCCAGGCTGCTGATGCTGGATGAGCCGGTCGCCGGCCTGTCGGTGGAGGAAACCTACCTCACCGGCGAGCTGATCCGGCAGATGCAGCGCGACGGGCTGACGCTGATGGTGGTGGAACACGACATGACCTTTGTGCGCCAAATCGCCTCGCAGGTCACGGTGCTGCACGGCGGACGGGTGTTCGCCGACGGCGACGCCGCCGAGGTGCTGGCGCGGGAAGACGTGGCGGACATCTATCTGGGAAAGAACGGGGAGTAAACGGATGAACGACGTATTACTGCAGATCAATAACATCACCAGCGGCTACGGCGGCGGATTGGTACTCAACGGCGCCAGCCTGCAACTCAACAGCGCCGAAGTGCTAGGGCTGATCGGCCGCAACGGCGTGGGCAAAACCACCCTAATGCGCTCGCTGATCGGCACCATTCCGGTGCATCAGGGCCATATCCTATTGGGGGAAACCGAAATCACCCACGCCACGCCCCAACGGCGCGCCCGGCTGGGCATCGGCTACGTGCCGCAGGGGCGAGAAATCTTCTCCGGCCTGACCGTGGCGGAAAACCTGCAGGTCGGCATGCAGTTCGTGCGCGAACACCGGGAACTGGCGCAAGGGCTGCTGGAGCAGGTGCTGAACTACTTTCCGATCCTGCGTCAGCGCCTGAAACAGAAAGCCGGCACCATGAGCGGCGGCGAACAACAGCAGCTGGCTATCGCCCGCGCGCTGGTGGGCTCGCCCAAGGTTCTGCTGCTGGATGAGCCGTCGGAAGGTATACAGCCCTCCATCGTCACCGCCATCGCCGACACACTGGTGCGCATCGCCCGGGAACTGCGGGTGGCGGTGATTCTGGTGGAACAGGACATCGCCATGATCCAGCGGGCGGCGCAGCGCTGCTGCGTTATGGACAAAGGGCAGGTGATCGACACCCTCGACAGCCAACAGCTCAATGACGACGACGCGATCCGTCGCCACCTGACGCTGTAACTACCTCAACCCAGACCGACGTCGGCGCCAAGCGCCGACACCCCACTTGCAGAGGAAATGATCATGAACCACGACTGGTTGAAAGCATCCATCATGTATCAGCGCGGCGTCGGCGCCCAGCGTCAGCCCATCACGCACCACCTCACCGAAGAGCGGCAGAAACAATTCCATTACACCATCGGCCCCTATTCCGAACCGGTGCTGACCATCGAACCGGGGGATCGGGTGATCGTCGATACTCGCGATGCGTTTGAAGGCGCCATCACCTCCGAGCAGGATCTGCCCAGCCAGTTGCTGAAGATGCCGTTTCTCAACCCGCAAAACGGCCCGATTATGGTCAACGGCGCGGAAAAAGGCGACGTGCTGGCGGTGTATATCGAGTCAATGCTACCGCGCAGCGACCACGGCATCTGCGCCATGATCCCGCACTTCGGCGGACTGACCGGCACCGACCTTACCGCCATGCTCAACGATCCGCTGCCGGAGAAGGTGCGGCTTATCAAGCTCGACCGCGAAAAAGTCTACTGGAGCCCGCGCCACACGCTGCCTTACAAACCGCATATCGGCACCCTTAGCGTGTCTCCGGAGATAGACTCCATCAACTCGCTGACCCCGGATAGTCACGGCGGCAACATGGATGTCCCCGATATCGGCCCCGGCAGTATTACCTATCTGCCGGTACGCGCCCCCGGTGGCCGGTTGTTCATCGGCGACGCCCACGCCTGCCAGGGCGACGGCGAAATCTGTGGTACGGCGGTGGAATATCCGTCGGTAACGACCATCAAAGTCGACCTGATCAAAAGCTGGGCGTTGTCCTGGCCGCGCATGGAAAACCAGGAAACCATCATGAGCATCGGCAGCGCCCGCCCGCTGGAGGACGCCACCCGCATCGCCTACCGCGACCTGATTTACTGGCTGGTGGATGACTTCGGCTTCGAGCAATGGGACGCCTACATGCTGCTGAGCCAGTGCGGCAAAGTGCGGCTGGGCAATATGGTCGACCCTAAATACACCGTCGGCGCGATGCTGAACAAGCATCTGCTGGCCCACTGACGCCGCATGGCGCGAGCCGTCACGTTTTCACACGAATAAAGCGAGTCACCATGGCGTCATCAGCCCCCATCAACATCGGTTTACTCTACTCTTCCCGCGGCGTCACCGCGTTGCTGGAGCAATCCCAGCTGCGGGGCGCGCTGCTGGCGATCGGCGAAATCAACCAGTCGGGCGGTATCAACGGCCGTCCGCTGCGGGCCATCCATCTGGATCCGCTATCGGACAACGCCCTGTTCCGCTCGCTGGCGGAGCAACTGATTGTGGAGCATCGGGTCAACGTCATCTTCGGCGGCTACACCTCCAGCAGCCGCAAGGCAATGACCCCGGTGGTGGAGAAATACCAGTGCCTGCTGTTCTACTCCCAGCTGTATGAAGGGTTTGAATTCTCGGAAAATATTTTCTACGGCGGCGCGGCACCCAACCAGAACTGCGTCCAGCTGGAGGACTATCTCTCCAGCCAGTTCGGTGCCCGGGTGTTCATGATCGGTTCGCGTTATATCTATCCATACGAATGCAACCGCAATATGCAGGAACTACTGCTGCAACGGGACGACGGCGCGGTGATCGGCGAACGTTATCTTGATCTGAACGCGCCATACGACGCCTTTCTGACGGTGATGGACGAGGTGCGCAGAAAACAGCCGGATTTCATCTTCAGCACCGTCATCGGCCAAACGGTGCCCTACTTATACCGTGCCTATTATGAACAGGGCCTCGACCCGGAAACCATGCCCATCGGCAGCCTTAACACCTCGGAAACCGAGATCGCCGTGATGGGCGCCGATATGGCCGCGGGCCACTTCACTTCATCGCCCTATTTCCAGAGCATCGCGACCCCGGCTAATCAGGCGGCGTTGGCGAAATTCCGCCAGATGTTCGGCCCAACGCTGACTACCGATATGAATTGGGAGGCGACCTACAGCCAAGTGCATCTGTTCGCCAACGCCATGCGTAGCTGCGACAGCGACAGCGCTGCGCTGCTGCGCCCGGCGCTGTACGGCAGCGAGTTCGACGCGCCGCAGGGGCGCATTCGCGTCGATCCACTCAATCACCATACCGGCCTCTACCCGCGCATCGGCCAGTCCAACCCGGATGGCCAGTTCACCATTGTGCGGGAATCGCGCCGCATCGTTCCCCCCGACCCCTACATGACCAATCAGGTTCAGGGGGATTGGGTCACTAAACTGTCAAAAGTGGAGTATCCCCATGCGCCATAACCCACTTCACAACAGTACCACCGCCTTGCTGCTCAGCCGGGGCGTGCGTTGCGTCGTCCTGCATCCCAACGACGAGGACGGCGCCACGCTGACCAATCACCTGCGCCGGATGGGATTCCGGGTACAGGCGTTCTGGCCGATCCCGGAACGGTTGCCGCCGGATACCGATGTGATCTTTTTCACACCGCAGTCCGACCGGCCGGAATTGGAAACGCCCTGGTTAGACCCGGCCCGCCATGCGTTGGTTTCGGTGATCGCCTACGAGAACCCGACCTTTCTCGATCAGGCACTGGAGATGGGCGCCGGCGCCACCATCACCACGCCGATCCGCGCATCCGGCCTGCTTTCCGCCATGGTGATGGCGTTGCACCACGCCCAGCAGCGTCGCCGCATGGCCGATCGCCTTGAACGGCTGGAGAAGAAAATGCTGGGCATGCGTTACGTCGGCGAGGCCAAAGCCATCCTGATGCGGATGCACGGCATCAGCGAAGAACGCGCCTACGAGATCCTGCGTCACCAAGCCATGGACAAGCGCATCACCGTCGAAGAGATGGCCTGCGCTTTGATTCAGGCCAACGACGTGTTTTCCCTGACTACGCCCGGCGCGCTGGCTGCCCGCAAGGAGTGACCGCCAGTCCGCCATCAATCGATAAGGAAACGCCATGACCACCGCCGCATTTCTTGCCGCCGCCGTGCAGTTCGAGCCGCTGTTCGGCGCCAGGGAAGCCAATATCACACGCCTGCTGACGCTAGTAGAACAGGCCGCCCGGCAGGGCGCCAAACTGATTACCACACCAGAAATGGCCACCACCGGCTACTGCTGGTACCACCGTCAGGAAATCGCCGGCCAGGTGGAAACCGTTCCCGGCCCCACTACCGGACGCTTCGCCGAACTGGCGGCGCGTTACCAGTGCTACATCGTACTGGGCATGCCGGAAGTGGAAGCGGCTACCGGGCTGTATTACAACAGCGCCGTACTGATTGGCCCGGACGGAATTATCGGCTGCCATCGCAAAAGCCACCCCTACATTTCCGAACCCAAATGGGCGGCGGCAGGGGAACGGCATCAGGTGTTCGACACGCCGCTCGGGCGTATCGGCATGCTGATCTGCATGGATATTCACTATGTAGAAACCGCCCGCCTGCTGGCGCTGGCCGGCGCGGACATCATCTGCCACATCAGTAACTGGCTGGCGGAGCGCACGCCCGCCCCTTACTGGATCAGCCGGGCGATGGAAAACGGCTGCTATTTACTGGAAAGCAACCGCTGGGGACTGGAGCGGGGCGTGCAGTTCAGCGGCGGCAGTTGCATTATCGCGCCGGACGGCGAAATTCTGGCGACGGTGGACGACGGCGACGGCATCGCCTATGCCTCGCTGGAGCTCGTCGGGCATCCTCGTCAGGTGCTGGGCGAACCGGTCTTTCGCCAGCGCCGCCCTGAGCTCTATCACGGCCTACTCAGCGACAGCTTTCTGTGGAACCCCGCCGATTTCTTCACGCTCTACAACCATCGCCCGTTACCGGCTGGCAGGCAGAGCATTATTTCGGTACTCCAGTTCGATGCCGGCAACGATATCGCCGGCAATGTGGCACGTATGGCCGCGCTGGCGCAGCAGACCATCGACCAACAAGGCAGCGAACTGCTGGTGTTTCCCGAGCTGGCGGTCACTGGTTATGACGCGCCGGAACAGCGCGCCATCGCGCTGGACTCTCCATTACTGTGGCCGCTGTTGCAACTGGCGATGACCCACCGCGTCTGGCTGGCGTTCGGGCTGGCGGAACAGAACGGCGAACGGCGCTATAACACCCTGTTGCTGCTGGGGCCGGAGGGCGTCGTCGGCCATTACCGTCAAATTCATTTACCGCAAGCCTATCGAGATTGGGCCAGCGCGGGCGACCACTGGGGCGTCTTCGATACCGCCCTCGGCCGTCTCGGCCTGCTGGTGGGCCACGATGCGCTGTTTCCGGAAGCGGCGCGTATTCTGGCGCTGGAAGGATGCGATGTCGTCGCCTGCGCCGCTGCGCTTGACGGCGGGTTCACCGGCGCCCACCCAGGCAGCCGGGTTGGGCAGAACTATCCAATCCCTACCGGGGCCGATCCGTTGCATTGGCACCTGTTCCGCACGCGCGCCGGGGAAAACAATCTCTACCTGGCGTTCGCCAACCGCTGCCACGCCGAGGCGCAAGGAGGTTATAGCGGAGTATTCGGGCCGGACACGTTCCATTTTCCCCGTACCGAACAACTGCGATGGCAGGACGAAGGCGCGGCAACGCTGACGATAGACACGCGCTCGCTGGCCGGGAGCGCTTCCCCCACTCATGTCGTCAGACGTAAGGATCTGGTCGCCATGCGGCAGGTTCACCACTATCGACCGCTGTTGGCGAATGACAACGCATCAACAAGAGGGACTGAAGCCGGGCCATCCGGCGGCTAAATCTCGCGAGGGAGGAAATCGGCCGGGAACACCCGGCCGAGGGGGGAATTACAGGATTTCCAGCAGTTCGACTTCGAAAATCAACGCGCTGAACGGCGGGATCGACGCGCCGGCGCCACGTTCGCCGTACGCCAGATTATGCGGGATATAGAGCTCCCATTTGGAGCCGACCGGCATCAGCGTCAGCGCTTCAATCCATCCGGCGATCACGCCACTCACCGGGAATTCCGCCGGCTGGCCGCGCTGCACGGAACTGTCAAACACGGTACCGTCGATCAGACGGCCGGTGTAGTGCACACGGACACGATCCTGACGCGCAGGGATCGCGCCCTCGCCCTGCGTCAACACCCGGAACTGCAACCCGGATTCAGTCAGGCTAACGCCGTCCTGACGGGCGTTCTCTTCCAGAAACTTCTGCCCTTCCACGGCCTGTTCCCGCTGACGTTCACGACGTACCGCATCCGCCCGCTCATGGACTTCACGCAGCGCGCGATGCACCACATCAACCGGCACCGCCGGCGCATTGCCTTCGAGCGTATCGCGCAGACCGGCGACCAGCGCTTCCGGAATCAGGCCGGCCAGGCCGGACTCCTGTAACTGCTGACCAATCTGCAAACCGATACCGTAGCTTGCCTGCGCTTCTACGCTGTCATAAGAAGGGGTTGTCATGGATGTTCCTTTACTCAGAAAATATCGAACCCGCAGCATAACAGCGCGAAGAGAACCGGTAAAATTTTCCGTTGCTGCCCACACCGCCATGTACGGCAAGGATCGCGCGGCAAAAGTTCAACGTATCCTCACGGAGATTACTGTCGGATTTTTCCCTTAACTGGTTATCGCTCCATAATTATCGATATAATTACGCTGATTTTATTCTAGTAAGAGAGGTCACCATGGGCAGAATCGCGCCCAGGAGAAAGCAATCCGTCTGGGATGTCCAGCAATTGTGGCAATCCTGTCGGCAGTATGTGGGCCAGCGGCAACATCGCCGGGCCGACATCGACAATCAGGCGGAAAGAGTCAGGGAAGAGGAAGTACCCGTAGCCCCCCAGGAGCGTCCACCGTCGCTGTTGAACCGCGTCTGGTGCATGCCCGACAGTTTCCGCTGGATGGATCCGTTGCCCAGCTTTCATCGACGCGGGATCCTGATCGTACTGTTCCTGCTGTTTGTGGTTCTGCTGTGGCCCAATTCCCCCGTCACCACCCAGACAGCGCCCCGTGCGGTAGATGTCCCGCTCAGTGCCCGAAGCGTCCCCATGCAGGCACAACTGGTAGACAACGCGGCGACTCCTTCGCCGCAATCCACAGCGCAAACGCCGCCGACCGCCACCACGCCTTCCCCCCCCGCCGCCCGCTGGCAAACCTATCAGATAGCCCAGGGTCAGACACTGGCGCAGCTGTTTCGTGATAATGATCTCCCGGTCGGCGATGTCTTTGCCATGGCGCAGGTGGAAGGCCCCGGCAAGCCGCTGAGCACCCTGCACATCGGGCAACAAGTGCGTTTACAGCGTAACGCCGCCGGGATGGTCAGCGCGCTGGAGATCGATATGCCCGATGGCCAGACGGCATTATTCATCCGCCAGCAGGACGGCACCTTTATTCGCAATCGCTGACAGTCGCCTGCTCCAGCAGAAATTGCCGCAGCACCACGGCATGATTGCGTTGCGTCTCACGGCTGGCATACAACAACACCACCCGACGCGACTGCCGCAACGCCTCCACCAGCGGTTGTACCGCGCCCGTCACCGTCAGTTCCTCACGATACCTCTCGACAAACTCCGCCCACTGCTGAGGATTGGCGTGAAACCAACGACGCAACGCATCGCTCGGCGCCACCGCTTTCAGCCAGACCACACCGTCGAGCCGCAGCTTGCTGATGCCGCGCGGCCATAACCGATCCACCAGAAACACGTCTTCCCCAAACGGCGGCTGTACATCGTAAACACGCGCCAGTTGTACCTGTCCCAATGTTGTTCCTCCTTCATTGCTAGCCAACCTTCGGCACCATCATACGCCGTCATTACCGGCCCAGGCGGCTCCCTGTAAGAATACGTGACGGTACCGGGCGGTGTCATAGCGCCCCCCTGGTCTGGCAAACGTCATCGGCGGTGAGACGCAACACCTTAGGCGCATGCCCGGCAACCGCACAGACATTACAGAGATAAACCGCCTGCAACCACGCCGAGTGCTGCCGTCATACGTATCGCTTTTTGCGTAAATAACGGCGTTTTAGATCCGCGCTGACGACGTAAATCGAGCATGGCGCTTCTGAAAATCAGCAAATAATTCTTGACAGGATCCGGATCTTTGATGAAAACTGCAAACGTTCCCGCAAACGTTTTTCGTTACTTGAAATGTACCTTGCAATAGAAATATCTCAAAAGAAAAGAGGACGTTATGAAAGATATCAACATCGATTTACGTGGTCTGAACCCTGCCCCT
>NZ_JAAWVW010000016.1:0-88862 GCF_014855505.1 Musicola keenii
ATTCAGTATTATGTTATAGCGCTGTTTATAACGTGATTCTTTCAAAAATAAAAAGATCACATTATTTTCAAATAAAATAACTTTTTGTTTACCTGAATAAATAACTTCTCTCCGCATCAATAAACCCCTGATGAAAAACACCGATAAAAAAGATAGTTAAAAATAAATAAAATCAATTAGTTAAAATAAAACCAATACATCATATTTATGAGACCAAGACGAAAACAGGAAATACCTGATTCAACAGTGGGGTTATTTAATAAACATGGGGAAATAAAGATGAGGAGGGGTTAGCGAGAAGTGAGAATAAAATCCCGGAAGACGTTTACTGGCATGAAGATGTTATTTCTCGGCATCTCAGGCACAATAAAAAAACCATAGAATATTGAAACCCTGTTTTAATAATAGAACTGTTTTAATAATAAATAAAAAGCGCCACACCTGTTCCAACGACGGCCCTTCTGACGTTAACGGATAAAATTGACGGATAACACAACGCTAATGCTTGTCCATGCGACACATTCCCGCTCCCGCACGGGTTTAACCATGGGGAGCGGAGATTGACGCTTGTCACCGAAAGACGTGCAGCGCCTGTTCCAGACGATGGGCCTGCATACTCAGTTGTTCGGAAGCATGAGCGCTGTTCGTCACCTGCGTGGCGTTTTGCTGCATGATCCGCTCCAAATCCTCCACCGCCCGATCAATTTCACTCAACCCAATCCCTTGTTCGCGTGTCGACTCCGTAATATGCGCGATCAGTTCGCTGACATTATTCACTTGCATCACAATCCCGTGCGTACTTTCTCCAGCCTCCTTCGCCTGCTGCGAACCGATCCGCACCTTGTCGACGCTGACGTCAATCAGCTCTTTGATTTCATGCGCGGCGCTGGCGCTGCGTTGCGCCAAATTACGCACCTCGCCGGCAACCACGGCGAACCCTTTGCCTTGCTCACCGGCCCGGGCAGCTTCTACCGCCGCATTCAACGCCAGGATATTCGTCTGGAACGCAATGTTATCGATGATGGACGTGATACCGGCGATTTTCTCCGAACTGGCCACAATGCTATCCATAGTATGTTCCATCTGCCCAATCACCTTACCGCCGACCTGCGCCGCCTGACTGGCCGTGGATGCCAACTTGCTGGCTTCGCTCGTCGTCGCATTGTTGGTCTGTACCGTGGTGTTGATTTCGTTCATGGCCGCCGCCGTTTGTTGCACGTTAGCCGCCGTCTGTTCCACATGGCGGCTCATCTCCTCGCTGCCGCTGGCCAGATCATCACTGGCATGACGAATATTACTGACTTGCAGACTGATATCATCCACCAGCCAGCGAAACATTAACCCCAACTGCCCCACAGAGCGTTGAATCGTACCGATTTCATCGGCGCGCTCATCATAATGGAGGGTGGTTGCATTACCGGTGGCGATATCCAACGCCTGCCGTTTCAGTTTTTCAATCGGTTTGATCAGCTGCCACTCCAACAGCAGGTCAAGCACCAACAACAGCACGGCACTAAAGAGGCTGGAAAAGATAAAATCTGAATCGATATCGCGGTGAATCGCGAAATAGGCGATAAAACTCGCCAGCAGGGTCAACAACATCACACCGCGCAGACGCCAGCGCATCGGCATAATACGAATACGGGAAAACATCCCTAACAAACCGGTTTTCACCACAATCCCTTTGTGAAAACGCACGTTTTTGGCCTGACCTGAACGAAGGTTCTGATAAAGCGTTTCCGCCTGCTCAATATCCTGACGTTCCGGCTGGGTACGCACCGACATATACCCGGTGGTACGTCCGTTGCGCACAATCGGCACGGCATTCGCTCGCACCCAGTAATGATCACCGTTTTTACGTCGGTTTTTTACCAGCGCCGACCAGGGTTCCTGCTGTTTAAGCGTATTCCACATATCGCCAAACGCTTCGACCGGCATATCCGGATGGCGCACCATATTATGAGGCTGGCCATCGATTTCATCAGGATCAAAACCGCTGACGGTAATAAAAACGTCGTTGGCGTAAATAATATGGCTATCGACATCAGTGACTGACATCAACGTTGAGTCTTTGTCGAACTGGTACTCATGCTGTGTAACAGGCTGGTTGTTGCGCATAACACCCCCTTAAAAAACATCTTATTAATATGGTTTTTTTAAAGTATGTGGGTGTTTAGCTTTCTTTGTTCATTCGTCTACAGTGATTGTTTGATTTTGGTCACATTATTTTTACATTTATAAAACAACTAATTGATTTTATTGTTTATTTTAAATACAGGCAACGTTCCCACCAGATAATGTTTTATTTTTTTAAATCAATGCATTAATTAAAAAACAGGAAAGAGAATTAATAGCATTTTTTAATTTCGCCCTACCGAAAATAATAAGCATGCTTAACAAATACCCACCAGCAAGAAATTCCATCGAATAGCGCCCAACACGGGACATTCACGCAGATAATTCAGAAGGTAAGGCCCGACGATCGTCGGGCATTCGTGTTTAACTGACAGGCATGAGGGAAATGGAATAAGACAAACGCAGCATTACCCGGCTGAGCCGCTCTGATGTTGGTGAGCCAAAATGCGCGGGAGATTGGACTCGATCCAGTTAACCAACACCTGCACTTTCTCCGCAGCTTCAAGACCTAACGGGGTCAGACTGTATTCCACATGCGGCGGCACCACGTCAAACGCCACACGGTTAATCAACCCATCGCCTTCCAGACATTGCAGCGTTTGCGCCAGCATCCGCTCGCTCACACCGTTGATGACACGCCGTAACTCGCTGAAACGCATAGTTTTCGATTGTAAGACGATCAGGATCAGTATTCCCCATCGGCTGGTAATGTGCTGAAGGATCTGCCGGGACGGGCACGCTGCCGCCAATAAATCCCCTTTACGCAATACCTCCGCGATCACTGTTTCCGACGTAAT
This sequence comes from Musicola keenii, assembly GCF_014855505.1. Taxonomy (NCBI): domain Bacteria; kingdom Pseudomonadati; phylum Pseudomonadota; class Gammaproteobacteria; order Enterobacterales; family Pectobacteriaceae; genus Musicola; species Musicola keenii. The sequence goes on from NZ_JAAWVW010000016.1 coordinate 2,934, forward strand.
CATAATGGCTGATGTCCTGGCTGAATCCCTTGATTGCACGAGGGTAGGTATTTCCCCTCGCCTAAGCAATAAGTTTAGCCATTCACTTTGTTTTTGCGCCATTTACAGCCTGATGTCTCAAAAGAAACACATCTCACGCATCAAGCGTTGCGCATTTTCGCGCCTTCCCATTGCATGACCAGGCTGATGGCGGCGGGCAGCACCGTCAGCGTCAACAGCGTAGCGGCAACCAGACCACCGATGATTGCGAACGCCATCGGCCCCCAGAACACCTGGTGGGAGATAGGGATCATCCCCAGAATCGCTGCACTGGCGGTCAACATAATCGGCCGTGAGCGATGACGCGCCGCTGCAAAAATCGCCTGATCCGCCGCCATGCCGGCGGCGACGTTAATGTCGACTTCGCCGATCAGGATCACGGCATTACGGATGATCATTCCCGCCAGCGCAATCACCCCCAGCAGTGCGACAAACCCCATCGGCGTACCGGTCGGCAACATGGCGGCCACCACACCGATCAACCCGAACGGCGCCGTCAGCAACGCCAGCAACATCCGGGAGAAGCGTTGCAGCTGTACCATCAGCAACACCAGCATCACCAGCAACGTCACCGGCAGCACGGCATACACCGAACTGTTGCCCTTGTCCGACTCCGCTACGGTTCCCCCTTCGTCAATACGGTAGCCGGCAGGCAAGGTGCTGCGGTATTGCTCCACGCTGGGCGCCAGTGCCTGCGACACCGTTAGCGCGTGCATGCCGGGCGCAATATCCGTCTGTACCGTAATGAACGGCATACGCTGACGCCGCCAGACGATAGGGTCATCCACGCCATACCCTATCGTCGCGATCTGGCGCAACGGCACCTGCCCGCCATCCGCCGTCCGCAACTGCAGGTTGGACAACGTCTCTATCGTCTGCCGTTCGGCATCGTTCGCGCGCATCACGACATCCACCAACCGGTTGCGGTCGCGCACCGTGGTGACGGTAGCACCCGAGAACAAGGTGGCCAGCGCACTGGCCACCTCCTGCGAACTGATGCCGACGGCGCGCGCCTGCGTCTGGTTCACATCCACACGGATGACGCGCTCCGGTTCCCCCGCCGTCAGGTTGACCGCCCGCGTCGAAGGATTGCCGCTGACCAGCGCCCCCAACGCATTGGCAATGTCTCTGACCTTGCCGATATCCGGCCCGCTGACTCGGTACTTGAGCGGCCACCCCACCGGCGGCCCCAACTCCAGCGGAGAGACGCGCGTCACCCGATGACTGAAATCGCGCTGCAACCGCTGTTCAAGACGGGCGCGCAGCGTATCCCGCGCCTTGAGCCCTTTCGCCACCACCACCAGCTGCGCGATGTTTTCCCGATCCAGCAACACATCCATCGGCAGATAAAAACGCACCGCCCCTGATCCGACATAGCTGGAAAAACGCAGCACGTCAGGATCGTCCTGTACCATTTTTTCCAGCAGGGCAACATCTCGTTCCGTCGCCGACTGCGTACTGTTTTGCGGCAGCGTCAGGCTGATCAACAACTCCGGGCGATCAGAGGCCGGGAAAAACTCCCCCTCCAAGCGCGACGCTCCCTCCACCGACAACCCCAACAGCAGTACGGCAATCACCACAGCGCGACCACGATAGCGCAGCGCAAGCGCCAGCAAGCGCGCATAGCCGCGTCCCAACCAGCCGGATTCGGCCTGATGTCCACGCACCGATTTCGGCAACAACCAGACACCGAGCAAGGGGGAAAACAGGATGGCGACAACCCAGGAACCGATCAGCGCGATCAGCACTACCATAAACAGCGAATAACAGTATTCCCCGGCGCTGGATGCCGCGAACCCCACCGGGATAAAACCGGCCACCATCACCAGCGTACCGGTCAGCATCGGAAACGCGGTGGTCTCATAAGCGCGGGTAGCCGCCCGTTCCCGCGCGTCGCCTTTTTCCAGGCTCGATACCATCGATTCCACCGTAATCATGGCGTCATCCACCAGCAGCCCCAGCGCGATAATCAACGCACCAAGAGAAATACGCTGCAAACCGATGCCGGCGATCTCCATCCCGATAAAGGTCATCGCCAGCACGATGGGAATCGACGCCGCCACCACCAACCCGGCCCGGCTGCCCAGCGAAACAAACGACACCGCCAATACGATAACGACGGCCTCCAGCAGCACCTTGACGAAACCGTTCACCGCCTCATCCACCACCGCCGATTGATCGGCCACGCGGGTGACGTCAATCCCATGAGGCAGAGTGGCGCCGATGGCGGTCATTTTGTCGCGCAGCGCCTGGCCGAACTCCAGCATATTGCCGGTTGCCGCCATGGATACCGCCAATCCGATAGCGGGCTGCCCGTTGACGCGAAATGCCGGCGTCGGCGGTTCGGCGCTCTGGCGGGTCAGTGTGGCGATATCGGTGAGCGGCACAAAACGATTGCCGATATGTAACGTGACCTGCCGCAGACTCTGCTCCGAAGCGAATGCGCCGCTGACCCGCAGCGCCACTCGATCGTCCGCAGTACGAACGGTGCCCGCCGGGCTGACCGCATTTTGCGCTTTGAGAGCGGCGATGACCTGTTGCATATCCAGTCCCATCCCCGCCAGTTGGCGCGGCGAAAACGCAACGATGATCTGTTCTTCCTGCGCCCCCAGTACCTGGATTTTCCCGACATTCGGCAGCGTCAACAACGCACTCCGTACATCATCGACCTGGTCGCGCAACTCCCGGGGAGAAAAGCCCTCGGCGGTAAAGCCGTAAATCGTACCGAAAGTGTCGTCGAACTCGTCGTTCACCGCCGGCGTGCTCACGCCATCCGGCAGACTCGGCAAGGTATCGGTCATCTTCTTGCGTATCTGATACCAGATATTCTGGACGGCAGACGGCGGCGTATCGTCCCGCAGGTTGACGAAAATCACCGACTGACCGGCCTGGGTGTAGCTTTCGATGTAGTCCAGATAGGGCGTTTCCTGCAGTTTTTTCTCCAGCGTATCGGTAACGAAACTGACGGTATCGTTCACAGTAGCGCCCGGCCAGGTGGCGGACACCACGGCGGTTTTGATGGTAAACGCCGGGTCTTCGTTGCGCGGCAGGCGCTCGTAACTCATCACCCCAGCCGCCATAATCACCAGCATCAGAAACGCCACCAACTGCTGGTGAGCCAATGCCCATGCGGAAAGATTGCCTGTCCGGCATTCAAACGATGCCATCAGCGCGCCTCCATCAATGTCACTTTCTCTCCGGCCCGCAGCGTACTGACGCCGGCGACCGCGACGTTATCCCCCGCCGATACCCCGGCGGCGACATCGATTTGCGACGCGCGATAACGGCTGATCGTCACCGGCTGTAAACGCAGCGCCAGCGTTTTCGGATCCACCACGAACACGGCGGGGTGATCGCCCTGCCGGGTCAACGCCGACGCTGGCAGCGTAATACGGCTCTCGGCCGGCAGCGTGACCTCGCCCAATACCGTCGCCCCCAATGCCATCGCCGGCGGCGGGTTATCCAGCGCCACACGCACCCGCCAGGTTCGGGTTTCGTTGTCTGCCAGCGGGCTAACATCCCGTACCCGTCCCATCACCCGTATCGCCGGGTTGGAAATCAGGGACACCGCGACCGGCGGATCCTGTAGACCGGCCGTCATCAGCCGCTCCGGCACGTTGAACACCGCATCAAGCCCGGCGAACGTCGCCAGACGCACCACTTCCTGACCGGCGCTGACCACCTGACCGGGGTTGGCGCTAACCGCGGTGATTACCCCTGCCGTCGGCGCGGTCAGCCGGGTATATCCCAGCTTATCTTGCGCACTTTTCACGCCAACCTGGGCGCTTTCACGCGCCGACACCGCCGCAGCCCAGTTGGAGCGCGCCTCATCCAGTTGCGCCCGCGAAATGGCGCCATTCGGCGCCAGTTGCTTCATCCGGTTGAGGGTTTGCTCCGCCAGCCGCTCTGCTGCTGCGGCTTTGGTCAGATCGGCGTTGGCGCTCTGCAACTGGTTTTCGCTCTCGCGGCTATCCAGCGTCGCAATAAGATCCCCGGCGTTCACCCGACGCCCGATGTCCACCGTGCGGGTCATCATGCGCCCATCCAGCCTGAACCCCAGCGCCGTTTCCTCACGAGGCCGAATCTCGCCGGTCTGGGACAGGGTTTCGCCTTCGGTCGATGGCGTGGCGATCACGGTTCGAACCGGGCGCGGCGCCGGCGCGGAGGATTCGCCCGGCGAACCGTCGCACCCAGACAGCAGAAACGCCGCCAGCAGAATGGCGCCTGTCGGCCGCCTGCGGCGACACATGTATCGAATAACGAAGGACATTACCAAAGAGAGAGAAGCTGAATGCGGCATGATCGGTTCCTGTCAATGAATCGCGACCATTAAACCGGCTCCGTTTCCAGATTCATTCCATGCTTCATCAAGGAACTATCAAGAAGAAAAAAAATCTCACCACGGGTGAAAAGCGTCCGCTCAGTGTTCCCACACCGGGCTCCACCTTGTTATTCCGGGACGTTCCCAGACGTCCAGGTGCCGCCGTTGTTGCCGCAGCACAGGCCGCCAGCGAGTCATACGCCAGCACTTTCGAGCCATCGAAACCGACGAAAGCGACGGTTAACATCCACGCTGAATTTCAACTTAATGGAAAGCTGGATGATCCTGAGTCAGGCAACGTCACCATAAACAGCATGCCGCCTTGCGGATGGTTCTGCGCATTTAGCGTGCCGCCGTGCGCTTCGCAAATCGCCAGCGCAATAGAAAGCCCCAATCCACTGCCGCCGGAATGGCGCGCCCGCGAGGTATCCGCCCGGGAGAAACGCTCGAAAATTTTGGGCAGAAACGTCTCGCTGACGCCGGCGCCATAGTCGCGAAACGCCACCGTCCAGTTGCTGCCGGTGCGTTCAAGCGCGATATCCAACCGTTTTCCCTCCGCCGCATAGCGCAGCGCGTTTTCCATCAGGATGGTAAATACCTGCCCCAGCCGCACCGGGTCGGCGTAGCACTCATCGGTATGGGCACCGCCCGCCGCACAGTCGTGCAGCACCAGCGAGACACCGGCCGCCTCCGCGTGCGGTTTCAGCCAGGCGATGCGATCCCGCAGCAAATCCGCCAGCCTGAGCGGGGAACGGTCGATCGCCAGTTGACCCGCGCTCGCCATCGACAAAAGATGCAAATCATCCACCAACCGGTTGAGATAGCCGAGCTGGTTCATCACCATCTGTAGTTGCCGTGGCTCCGGCTCAAACACACCGTCGATCATCCCTTGCAGGCGTCCCATCGCCGCCGTCAGCGGCGAGCGCAATTCGTGCGCCATCGCGACGTGAGAAGCGCGCAGCTCGCGCTCATAACGCTCCAGTTGGGCCGTCATCAGGTTGAAATTGCGCGTCAGCATCTGCAATTCCGCCGGTGCGCCCGCGACAAACTGGGCGCGGGCGGCAAAACGCCCCTGCGCCACCTCACGGGCAGAGAGCGCTATCTGGCTGAACTGCAACGACAATGGCCGCGCCGCCCATAAACCAAGCAGCGCAATCAGCGGGATCGCCACCATCACCAACCCACACAGCAGCATCCAGTCACTGTCGGCGATAGCGGGGATGGAACAGTCGATGCCGAACCAGGTATCGACGATGTCGTGAAAACGCGCCCGATCGAGATTCGGGTTCTTCAGCAAGGTCTGAAATTCCTGGCGCACCGGCTCCGGCATCTTGTGCATCACCCACAGATTCCAGACCGCGTAACGCAACCACATGGAGACGGCTATCAACACTACCGCGCCGATAGCCAGTGATAAAATGCGCTTGCAGAGCCAGCGCCAGAGCGAATAAGCGTTATCCGGTCGTTTCATGGTTGTCTGAACCTGTAGCCTACTGCGCGCACCGTCAATAACACGCCGCTGATGCCGACGGCCTCCAGCTTTTTGCGCAGATTGTAGATATGCGTGTCCACCACCCGCTCCAGCGCCTCACTCTCCGGCAGACACGCTTCCAGCAATTCCTGACGGGAGAAGGCGCGGGTTTGCGCCCGCAGCAGGGTCGTCAGCAACGTGAATTCGGTCGGCGTGAGATCAAGCATTTGCCGTGCGCCCTGCGACGCGGCGACGATCGCCACCATCGCATCCTGATCCACCGTCAGCGCGTCATACACCAGCACATTGTCACTCTTCAGCGCGCCGCTGGCGCGACGCAACACGGCATGCACCCGCGCTACCACTTCGCCGGGGTGGTAGGGCTTCACCACATAATCATCCGCCCCGTAACGCAGCGCGCCGATTTTGTCGGCGTCATCGCCGATGGCCGTCACCATGATGACCGGTACGTTGCTCTTCCGGCGCAGCGTACTGAGCACATCAATGCCGTTCATGCCCGGCAACATAACATCCAGCAGGATCAAATCCGGGTTCCAGCACCGGGCGACTTCCAGTCCGCGCAGCCCGTCGCCCGCCAGCTCAACCAGAAAATTGTCACGCTTCAAATAGGCTTCCAGCACACTGGCGGCATCCATGTCGTCTTCGATTATCAGAATGCGTTTCGCGCTCATGAGGGCTCTCTTGATAACTTCTTGATTATTCACTGACCAGAGATTGACGCGGCCGGTTCATAGTACCCACAGCGTAACCGCGTACATACAACACCAGGGAACATTTATCACAACATCCCCGCTTACGGGGAAATACTCTCCCCATCAGGAGTCAGACCGATCATGCAATATTTTCCCGTTTTTATAACGGCTATTTTTTGTCTTAACACCGCTATCGTACAGGCGGATGACAATAATCCCGCCGAGCAGGATGGCGTTACCGTCGGCCTCGCTTCCCGCTACGCCCCACGTTACAGCGGCGCCAGCGATTATTACTGGAACCCGCTACCGGTGTTCCAGGCGCGCCAGGGCGCGTTCTTCGCCGATACCGACAAAGGTATCGGTTATGATCTTCAAGCCGGCGGTTTTTATCTTGAACAGACGCTGGGTTATTCATTCGGGCGAACCGATCACAACTCGAGCTGGCGCGACGGCTCGCATCGGCTACAAGGCATGGGCACGATCGACGGCGCGCTGAATACCGGCATCGAAATCGGCTGGCAGTTCTCCGATCGGTTGTCGGTGGCCGCCAAAGCCATATTACCGTTGACCGACAGTCAGGGGGCGCAATACCAAGGGTCGATAACCGATATTTTCTTTAAAAACCAAGATGATTCATTGGGTTTTCAGGCCAGTTTACTCTTCGGCGACGCCCGTTATAACACCCTGTTCTACGGTGTTAGTTCCGCGCAAAGTCAGCGTTCCGGTTATCGAACCTACCATGCCGGCGGCGGACTCTACGGACAGTCGCTTTATCTGTTCTGGACGCATCAAGTCGACCGCCACTGGGCTGTCAACCTCCTCGCCGGTTATACCCATCTGAATGACAAAGCGGCGGACAGCCCCATCGTGTACCGAACCCATCAGGGCGAGGGGACGCTCGCCGTGACGTATCGCTTCTGAGCCGAGCCGGCGCGACGCATCATCCCCCGTCTTGCCAGGCTCTCCACAGGCTGGCGGCATTTGTCGTCGCCAGCATCCCATCCCCTCACTCATTCGAGCGACAGGCAAACGGCATATGACGGGAATACACCGGCGTTTTATACGCCAGCCTGCCGTCGGCATCTTCCCGATCACACCCAGCAACCACGCACGTTTACGTAGATGCATTCAGGCAATCCCCGCCAAAGCGTAAGGGTTTCGTTAAGATTTACTTATAATTAATAACAAAAATTTATACCTCTCAGCCCAGATGTTAATGATAATTTAAGTGATAAGCATTATCACTTAAAGCAAGCACGGGACTGCAATGCTATCCACTCATCTGAACCGGCCGTTACTCGGCCCCCAATCCGCGTTCGGCATCCTGAACTCGGTGCCCCACCCGATGCTGGTCGAGATGATCGCCTGCGCCGGGTACGACTTTGTACTCCTCGACATGGAACACCAACCGCACGATGAAACGCTACTGCAACACTGTATCGCGGTAGCGCAAGCACAGGGATGTAGCCCACTGGTTCGTATCCCCGGCCCCGACCGAAAACTGATCGGACGGGTATTGGATCTGGGCGCCAACGGTATCGTCATCCCACAGACGGAAAGCGCTGAACAGGTGCTGGCGGTACGCGACGCCATGCGCTTTCCCCCTGCCGGCCAACGCGGCATAACCGGCGGCCCGGTGACGGGCTTCGGCACGCTGCCGTTGCCGGAATACATCGCCCGAGCCAACAGCGAACTGCTGCTGATCCCGATGATCGAGTCCGCCGCCGGTATTCGGGAGATAGACAATATTCTGGCGGTGGAAGGCGTCAGCCTGGTGATGGAAGGCGCGCTCGATCTGGCGCTGGATCTCGGCCTCGGCCCCACGCCGCATCACCCCGATGTCGAAGCCCGGCTGCGTCATCTGGCAGCACGCTGTCAGCGGGCAGGCATCCCGTTTTGCGCCAACCCACGCACGCCGGAACAGCAGGAATACTGGCGACAGGCTGGCATCCGGTTATGGCTGTGCGGCGAAGATCGCGGCTTTCTGTTTCGCACGCTTCGCCAGCGGCTTCATGACCTGAAGCCGTCCTGACGCCTCATTTTCTTTCGTCATGACACAAGGAAATATCATGTCGCAACACGCCCCCCTGGTGATTGTCACCCACGTCGTTAACGCCGCAGTCACTGAGGGATTCATCCCCGCAGCACGGCAGTTGGGCTATCCGGTTCTGCTGCTGACCGATCAGGGCAAAGCCCACAATCAGGTACTGCACGGCGCCGCCGCTATTCTGGAATGCGATGTTTTCAACCCGCTATCCATCCTCGACACGCTGACCGACCACGGCATCACACCTGCCGCGCTGTTCTCCAACAGCGATCACCTACAGACATCCACCGCCATCGCCGCTGCCGCACTGGATCTGCCGGGCAAAGACTGGCGGATCTGCTATGCCGCCAAAGAGAAATGGCGCATGCGGCAACGGCTATCCGCGTTGGGCCTGCCCAGCACCTGGTCGACCCAACTGCTGCCGGACAGCCGAGTAGAAGAAGGCTGGCCCTGGCCACTGGTACTCAAACCCAGCCAGGGCGTCGCGTCTATGGACGTCACATTAATGCCAACCCCACAGGCGCTGGATCGGTTTCTGGCGCAGCAGACATCCCGCACCACGCTGCTGCTGGAACAGTTCATCGACGGGCCGCTGTTTACGCTGGAAACGCTGGGTGATGGCCGGGATCTGCTGGCGGTCGGCGGCTTTGACGTTGAGCTGTCGCCGCCGCCGCATTTCATCGAAACCCAGGCGCGCTGGCAGGGAGAATACAGCCGACGCTGGCGTCAGCAGGCTCTGGAACAGCTGCGTCGGTTCGGCGTCGGCTTCGGTGTGTGCCACAGCGAATTCATCGCCACGCCGTCCGGCCCGGTACTGGTGGAAATCAACTATCGCAGCATCGGTGATGGCCGCGAATTCTTGCTGGATCGTATCCTGCCCGGCGGTTGGTTCACCCCGATCCTGCAACTGCATTTAGGGCAACCGCTCCCACCGCAACAGCCCTCCCATACCGAAGCATTGATTCACTATCTGGTGGCGCAGCAGGAAGGCCGGCTGAAACAGGCGCCGCAGCCCGCCGCCCATGACGGGTTGCGCTACCGTCCGCTGAAGCAGGCCGGCGATGACATCAGCCTGACCCATTCCAATAAAGACTATCTCGGCGTGCTCTATCTGCAGGCCGACGATCGCCAGCAACTGGAACGGCTCTATCAGCAAACGCTGCAACAGCTTACGTGGGAAATCGCCTGATGAATCAACATGACTACATCACTCTGCGCATCATCAACGCCTGCCTGCGGGAAAACGTCGCCGACCTGATCGCCCAGGGAAATATTCGTCGGGAAGAGGACGGATGCTGGCTGTACGCCTCACACCTGCGGGCGCCGCTGCGCCTGCGCCTGCGCGACAGCGACTACATGCAACCCTGGGTCGCCGAAACGCCGGCCTGGCAGGAACGACATCAGGACGCTTGGCTGGATCGGCAAGGCTACGCCGACTGGCTGGATCTGCTGATGCCGACCGACGACGATGACGCCCGCGCGCTCTACCGGAACTACCGGGAAGAGGCCGACGCCGCCTGCGAGCAGGGGGAACTGTGTCGGCAGGCGTTTGCACGGCTCGCCGACCTGTTGGCGACGCCACCGGCGGATCGCGACTGGGGCGAACGTCTGCGCCACGCAGACCAAATCGCCAGCTATCTCGATCACCCATATTACCCGACGGCGCGGGCCAAATTCGGTTTCAGCGCGACACAGCTGACGCAGTATGCGCCGGAATTCTGCCAGCCGTTCTCATTGCGTTGGCTGGCGCTGCCCCGCACGGCGCTGACGCTGCTGAACCCCGACGCGCGCCCCGGCTGGTGGCCCAGCTTTCATCAGGTCGGGCTGCCCGAGACGCTGGCGCAAACCCACGAACTGCTGCCGGTACATCCGCTGACCTGGACACAATTGGATACGCTGCCGGCGCAGGCGGTGGCCGCCCCGGAACCTTGCGTATCGGTATATCCCACGTTGTCGGTGCGCACCGTTCAGCTTGCCGAGCACCCCGGCGATCACCTCAAGATGCCGCTGGCGATGCGCACGCTCGGGCAGAAGAATATCCGCCTGATCAAGCCCTCCACCCTGTACGACGGCCAATGGTTCGCCGAGGTACTGCCGCTGTTGGCGCAACAGGATCCGCTGCTGCAGGGGCGCTACCGCCACGTAGACGAAGCCTTCTGCGGCCATCTGGGTGAGGAAAAACTGTTCGCGTTTCTGCTGCGTCGCTATCCCTCCCCGGTAGCGGGTGAGACGCTGGCGCCGGTGGCGGCGCTCGGCGCCGATATGCCGGATGGCCGCCCTTATGTCTGCGCGGTGCTGGATCAGCCCGGTATGCCGTCGCTGGCGTCCTGGTGGCGCGAATATTGCCAGCTCATGGCGGACGTACACCTGACGCTGTGGCTGCGTTACGGCATCGCGCTGGAGTCCAATCAGCAGAACGCCATCCTGAGCTTCACGCCGCATCAGCCGTTGTCGCTGATGATGAAAGACAACGACGCCGCCCGGTTGTGGCCATCACGTTTCTCCGCCGCCCGGCCGGATCTCTACGCCCGGCTAGCGGCTTTGCGCGACGACCGTATCCGTGTGGACGACGAACAGGCGCTCGCGCAGATGTTCATGACCATTACCGTACAGTTGGATCTGGCGGCGGTACTGGAAAACCTCGCCGGGCGGGGGCTCATTGAGCGCGCCAGCGCCTACCAAACGCTGCGCGACGCGCTGGCGACGACGCTCGCACAGCTGGAACAACAGGGTACGGACACCGCCTATGCCAGACAGGTTCTGTTCGATGACCCGCGACAGCCGGTCAAATACCTGTTGCAAAGCGGCAGCCTGCTCAGCAAGCAGGCCTCCGGCGCGGCGGACATCAATAAATACTACGGGTACAGTGGCCCCAACTTTTTACGGCGGGACGCTATCTGATGCGCCGGGTGCTGGCGGTGGTGCTGGCGTGCCATTTTCTGGCCGCGTTTACCATACTGGGCGTCCCCCTGTTCTTGCCGCGACTGTTGGGGGCGCTGGGGGTTGATGCCGCCAGCCCGTGGGTTGGCGCGCTCTACAGCCTGCCCACGCTGATGACCGCGCTGTGCGCCGGCGCATGGGGCCGATTCGCCGATCGTTTTGGTCGGCGGTTGTCGCTGCTGCGGGCGCTGGCCGGGCTGACCGTCGCATTCGTGATGGCGGGGCTGGCCCCCTCACTGCCGTGGCTGATCGCCGCGCTGCTGCTGCAAGGCGTAGCGGGCGGTACGCTGGCGGCGGCCAACGGTTATCTGGCAGTCAGCCTGCAGGGCGACGCTCTCGGCCGGGCGCTGAACTGGACGCAATTCTCCGCCCGGCTGGCGCTGCTGACCGCGCCGGTGGGGCTGGGGTATGTGTTCAGCCAGTTCCCAGCATTAACGCTCAGCCTCTATCTGTGGCTGGCGCTCTTGCCGCTGGGCGGTCTGCTGCTGGCGTTCACCCTGCCCGCCGATACCACCGCCGTCAGTCAGCCGACGAAGCCCGACGGCACCCCAACCGCTCCCCCGCTGCTGGCGCTGTTGTCGCTGCAATTTTTGTTCAACTTCGCCATGGTGGCCACATTCCCCTATTTCCTGCCGTATGCCCAACGCTGGCTGACGCAACCCTGGGTTATCGGCTTGTTTTACAGCTGGCCCCATCTGCTCTATCTGCTGCTGTTGCCGCTGACCGCCCACCGATCGCCTTCACCACGCTATCTGGTCGTCGGACTGTCACTGATGGCGATCGCCGCGCTGTGGCACAGCCTGCTGGACGGCGCCGCCGCGTTGCTGAGCGCCCGCAGCCTGTTCGGCATCGGCATGTTTCTCGGCTATATCGGCCTGAATCAGCACATCAGCCGGGCAACGCGGCAACACAACGCCGGGCACTGGTTCGGACGGCTGGATGCCGTCGGTAAGAGCGCCGGTGTTGTGGCGGGGTTGGTCGCCGGTTGGCTCATCCCCCAGGCCGGCGTGCAAGCGCCGTTTGTCGCCTCCGCGATCGCCGCCGTACTGGGGCTGTTTATTCTTCTGTCACGACATGTAAAGGAACCCACCTATGTTCACATCGTTCGCCGCCCATAAGGAACATCAACCGGCCTCGACGCCCCCTTCGCCATTGCGGGAGGCAGCGGAATACGAGACGCTGACGGCACTGCTCAACTGCTACATCCGTGAATTCGCCCTGCCGGCGCGCCGGGTTCATCGCGCCGCCTGCGGGAATATCCCGCAGGCGCTGAACAGCAAGATGATTCCGGGTGAGATTATCGTTATCGAACTGACGGCCAGCGAGAAAACGCTGGCGATCAAGGCAGATCGCTGGAGCTTGCTGGCGCGAGGGCGCTACAGCAGCGCGCCGTTCGTCAAACAGTTCGGCAAACCCTGGCGCGCCATCAGCGCGGCCCAGACCTTACGGCTGATTCAGGAAGAGATGGCGGCCCAGCTCGAACAGCCATTCAACCACGAGCTGGCGCAGCAAATTGAAAACAGCATCGACGTCACGCAGGATTTCCTCGCAGCGCCGCCATCCAACGAACAGGACGGTTTTATCCGCAGCGAACAGGGGCTGCTGTGGGGGCATCCGCTGCATCCCAGCCCGAAAAGCCGCAGCGGCGTAACGCGGGACGCACTGCTGGCCTGCTCGCCGGAAGTGGGAGCGCACTTTCCGCTGTACTGGTTCCGCATCGACCCACAACTGTTGCAGCACCAGGGCGACGCGCAGGCGCCGATCATGCTGGAAACGCTCGCCGGCGAGCCCCACCTCTATCCGTGCCACCCTTGGGAGGTCGAACACATTCGCCGTGCGCCGTTGTATCAACAGGCTGAACGTCTGGGGCTGATTACCCCGGTCGGCCCGCGCGGGCTGGCGATGTATCCGACGTCGTCGGTGCGTACCCTGTATCGCGCCGGGCTGCCCTATTTTCTTAAGTGCTCCATCCACGTCAGGCTGACCAACTGCGTGCGCAAAAACGCCTGGTATGAACTGGAAAGCGCAGTACGCCTGAGTGAACAGCTTAACGACGTGTTCAACCGTATCGAAACCCGCGTGCCGGGGTTCCGCATCATGCGCGAACCGGCCGCCACCAGCCTGGATTTCAGCGCCATCGCCACGCCGGAACAGCGGCCGGACGCCCTTCATCTGCAAGAGTGCTTCGGCCTGCTTTACCGCGAAAACCTGCCGGACAGCGCCGATGTCGCACTGGCGGGCGCGCTGTTCGCCTGGGATCGCCACGGCGATAGCCAGATCGCACCGCTGATCCAACATGTGGCGGAAACACAGCAGTTGACCCGCCAGCAGGCGACGCTACGCTGGTTCGACGCCTATCTGACGGTGCTGCTGCCGGGGGTGCTGGGCGCATTCTTTGATGAAGGCATCGTGTTTGAACCGCACCTGCAAAACACCCTTATCGGCCTACAGGACGCGCTGCCGCACCGCATCTGGGTGCGCGATCTGGAAGGCACCAAGCTCGATCCGGCACGCTGGCCGGCGGCGTCGCTGGCGGCGATGTCCGAACGCGCGCGTCAGTCGGTCTACTATCCGCGGGAAAAAGGCTGGCAGCGCATCGCCTACTGCCTGCTGATCAACAACCTGTCCGAAGCCGTGTTTCATCTGGCGGCCGGCGACCGCACGCTGGAGCGACAGCTGTGGCAAACCCTGTCCGTGCGGCTCGAATCCTGGCGGGATCAGCCGGAGATCGCCGCGCTGCTGGCCGGCGCGCCGATCCCCAGTAAGAACAACCTGCGTACCCGGCTGCTGCAACGCGCCGACAAACAGGCGGATTACACCCTGATCCATCACCCGATGAGGAGCCCGGCATGACTCCCGCCGTTTACCAGACCCTGAGCCGGTTGCAGTCATCGCGCACCGCCCCTTTCTGTGCCTATGTTTATGATTTATCAGCGCTGCATGCACATGCGTCCGCCATGAAGGCGGCGCTGCCGCCCAGCTGCGAACTGTTCTATGCCGCCAAGGCCAACCCGGATGCCGCCATCCTCACCACACTGGCGGACATCGTAGACGGTTTTGAAGCCGCGTCCGGCGGCGAGTTGTCCTGGCTGACGGAACAGGTGCCCGGCCGCCGGTTGATTTTCGGCGGCCCCGGCAAACTGCCCGCAGAACTGGAGCAGGCGGTTGCGCAGCGGATTGATGCGTTGCATGTGGAAAGCCTGAACGAACTGCAACGGCTGGAACATTGCGCCGAACGGCTGGCGACGCCAGTCAACATCATGCTGCGCATGAATATTCCGCTGGAGGGCGTGACCGGCACCCGGCTGATGATGGGCGGGAAACCCACGCCATTCGGCCTTGATGTCGCCGAACTGCCCGCAGCCATCACCCGCATCAAAGCCAGCCGCTGGCTGAAATTACAGGGATTCCACTTTCACCTGATGTCGCATCAGTTGGAGGTGGCAACGCACCTGTCGCTGATGCGCCGCTACCTCGACACCGTGCACCAGTGGCAGCGGCAATTCGATATTCAGGTACCGGTGGTGAACGTCGGCGGCGGCATCGGCATTAACTATCTCGATCCGCAGCGCCATTTCGACTGGCAGGATTTCTGCCGCCAGCTGCCGCAAGTCATTGCACAAACCGGCAGCCACGGGTTGAGGTTGCGCTTTGAATGCGGCCGCTACGTGAGCGCCGCCTGCGGTTATTACGTGATGGAGGTGCTGGATGTGAAAAAAAATCTTGGGGAATGGTTCGCCATCGCACACGGCGGCACCCACCACTTCCGCACGCCGGCGGCGCAGGGCCATAACCACCCGTTTAGCGTACTGCGCCGTGAACACCTGCCACCGACGGTAGAACAGCAACCGATCACGCTGGTCGGCCAGCTCTGCACTCCCAAAGATGTGCTGGCACGCCAGCAGCCTGTTGCAGCGCTGGCGCCGGGCGACTGGCTGGTATTCCACCTCGCCGGCGCTTATGCCTGGAATATATCCCACCAGAATTTCCTGATGCATGCGCCGCCGGAAATGATTTATCTGCCATAACCCACGCACTCACGGAGCAGGGCGATACACCCTGCTCCGTTGATGTTATTGTTTCAGGCTGTTCTCCCGTCGACGTGCAAGGCAACCGCCAGCCGGTTTGCCGACGGCTCATGCAACGCCGACGCTTTCTGCCTTTTGGGAAACAATCCGGAAAATTTTACCAATAAAACAAGGAGTCAAGACAATACTATGGTTTCCTTCCTCTATCGCTGCCTGCTGCTGTGCAGTCTGGTCTCCGGCGTTGCCGCCGCCGCCCCCGTTACCGTGGTCGATATCGCCGGCCGCAGCGTCAGCGTCGATGCGCCGGTATCACGGGTCATGCTGGCGGACAGCCGAATGCTGCTGGCATTAAACATTATTCACCCGGCCACGCCGCTGAAAGGCATTATCGCCTGGGACGATTCGCTGACCACCCGAGCGCCGGATATGGCCGCCCATTTCGCCCGCCGCTACCCGGATCTGAACCAGATACCTGTGTTTGCCAATCCCTACCGTACCGATTTCAGCGTTGAACGTGCCCTGACGCTGCGCCCGGATCTGATCGTGTTTGATATCGGCATTCAACCCAAGCTACAGGGGAATGGCACCCTGGCGCTGCTGGAAAAAAGCCGGATCCCGGTGATCTTCATCGACTTTCGCCAACAGCCGATGACCAACACGCTCAGCAGCATCCGTCTGCTGGGGCAGGTTTTCGGCGAACAACCGAACGCGGAACGGTTTATCGCCCGCTACCAACAACTGTTCGAGCGCATTCAGCGCCGTGTGGCGCCGATCCCCGCCGAACAGCGGCCGACAGTGCTGTTTGAAAACCATGCGGGTATGACCGGCGACCCATGCTGCGCGATCTTCGGCAGCAACAGTTTCGGCCAGTTTATCGAGGTGGCCGGCGGGAAGAATCTCGGTGCCGGGCTGGTTCCGCCGCAGGGTGCGGACGTCAATCCGGAACAGGTGATTACCAGCAACCCTGATATCTATCTGCTCAGCGGCGCCGACTGGAGCCAACGCGGCGGCGTGTCGCAAGCGGTACCGCTCGGTTACGGCACCACCCGTGAGGCCTCGCTGCCTCGGTTACAAATGCTGATGACCCGCAACAGCCTGTCGGTACTCAAGGCAGTGAAGGAGAAGCGGGTAATGGCGATTTATCATCAGTTTTACGACAGCCCATTCAACGTCATCGCGCTGGAAGCGATGGCGAAATTGTTCCATCCCGACGCCTTCGCCGATGTGAACCCGCAGGCCGATCTGGAAGCTCTGTTCCGGGAATTTACCGGCGTGGAATACGGCGGCCTGTTCTTCCTGACGCTGTAATGTCGCTATTCGGCTCACAAAATAGGGGGAGGCGCCTGATGAGCGCCTCCCCCTGTCGATCGCTGCCGTCATATTCGTTCAGACGATAATGACGGCGGTTATAGGCATCAGAACTTGTAACTCATCCCGGCCGTAAACGAGCGGCCCGGCGCAGGCTGACGCCCC
Organism: Musicola keenii; assembly: GCF_014855505.1. Classification (NCBI taxonomy): domain Bacteria; kingdom Pseudomonadati; phylum Pseudomonadota; class Gammaproteobacteria; order Enterobacterales; family Pectobacteriaceae; genus Musicola; species Musicola keenii. The sequence continues at coordinate 19,966 of NZ_JAAWVW010000016.1, forward strand.
CACGGGCTGGTATCGACGCCCCGGAACCAGTAATCCTTGTCGAGCAGGTTGTTCACGCCCACATAACCGGTAAGCGACGTCCGTTCAGATTTGTACAACTCGCGGCTGACCTGCGCGTTCCACACCCAATAGGACGGCTGCGGGCCGACCGAACCGGAGCTGTTTTCCACCGTCGAGTTGGCGGTATCGGAGAAGGATTTGCTGAAGTAGTAGCCCGCCAGCGTAAAGGTCGTCCCCCGCCAATCGTAGCTGCCGTCCAGCGTCACCTGGGAACGGGAAGAGTAAGGCACGCGACGGCCTTTGTTGACGCCGTTTTCCTGCTCGGCATCCAGCCAAGCGTAACCGGCATGCAGGCTTAGCCCCTCTACCGCTGCCGGTTTCCAAAAGCCTTCCAGCTCGATCCCCTGATGGCGGGTCTTCCCGATATTCAGGTAGGAATCCGTCGCACTGTCGTAGGAGATCTGATCTTTGTAGTCGATACGATACAGCCCTGCGTTCAGACTGACGTCTTTCGTCGGGGTATAACGCACGCCGCTCTCGTAGTTCCAGGCCAGCTCCGAACTCACATCGCCGCCTTTGACGATCTGAGTCACCTGTGCCGGGCGCAGACTCTTCTGTGCGTTGGCGTACAGGAACCAGCTCGGCGTCAGTTGGTAGCCGACCGACAGCCCCGGCAGCCACTGGTCGTCCGGCGCGCTGGTACTCAGCCCGCTGATGCGATCCTGGTATTTTTCACTGACATGTTCAAACCGAACGCCCGGCGTGATGGTCAGCGTGTCGTCCAACAGTTTGACGGCGTTGTTCAGATAGCCGGCCCAGGCATCATCGTTAAATTTCCAGTCGCGGGTGGTGGTATAGGCGTTGGTGGCGAAGCGGTACTGTTTGACCTGGTAATCGATGTCTTCTTTCACAAAACGGCCGCCGACCGTCCATTGCTGGTTCACCTTGTCGCCATACACGTTCATGCTTAAACGCGGTTCGGTGCCCCAGACCTTAAAGTCGCGCGGTGAGTTCTGCACAATCTGCGCGGGCAGCGACGGGTTCCAAGTTTCGGTCGAGGCGCTTCTCATTCCGACATGGAAATCACGGCTGGATTCATGGCCGAAGAACGTCCAGTTAAATTCGGCGGAATCGATGAACCCCAGCGAGCCCAATTGCTGGTTGTACACTGCGCTGTAGCGCTTGGTATGCCCGTCATAATCATCGTAAGGCCGGGTACTCTTGCGGCGACTGGCTTCATAATCCGCCGCGGTCAGCGCCCCCGCCAGATCGGCATGTGCATCATAATACTGGTAGGAAAAATCGAGCGATGTGTCTTCGTTGATATTCCACAGCCCGCGGATACGGTAGTTCTGCACATCGCTGGCACTGTGTTCGCGGAAGGAATTGCCTTTGACCTGATTGGCTTCTACCTGCAGGCCAAAGCTGTCATTCACCATGCCGCCGGTGCGCAGATAGGTGTCCCACAGATTGCGTCCTTTGCCGTAAAAGGTTGCCCGCTCGGCGATCTCGTTTTCCCATTTCACCGGGATCGGCTTGCTGACCAGATTGATCACCCCGCCCACGTTGTTGGGGCCATACTGTACCGCCGCGCCGCCGCGCACCACATCGATACGGTCAATAGAGGCGAATGTCACCGGGAACAGCGACATCCCTTCCTGCCCGTAAGGCGCCAGCGCCAGTGGAATACCGTCCTGTAGGATCTGCGCACGCCCGCTGCGGCTGTCATACAACCCGCGCACGGCGATCTGCGGCAAGACGCCTGTACCGGTCTCGTCCTGAATCTTGACCCCCGGCACACGTTGCAAGGCGTCATCCAGAGTACGGTTGGCACCTTTTTCAAGCTGCTCATTGCTGATGACGGTTCGGTTCCCCGGATAGGTTTTCACTTGTTCAGCGCGTGAATCCCCTAATAAATCACCGTTGACAGTTATCTTGTCTTCCTGTGCCCAGACGGAACTACTGGCAAAAATCAGCGCCAGTGCGCTGGCTATACGGCTACGTTGCATCGTAATGATTATCCCTAAATGACTTGCACCAATGAGAATGACTATTGTTTCACGAATAATTATCATTATATAGACGTTTCTTAACAGAAAACAACCAAACCGCATCGAATGTCATCCATCTGATAACTAATGATTATTTTAAAAATCATCGTTACAGCGCCGCACAAGGCTGAAACTTTTGCTCAAAAAAATCGTAGATGAAGCCCTTGCATTTCCCACCACTGGAATGATAATCACTATCATTATTCATTTACCTATATTTACACAGCCTCGCAACGCCTGAACCCTGGCGCTACCGGCGGGGCTTGTTGAGGGGTCATCCATGTTCGTTCCCTTATTAATCATGTTTCGCGAAGGGCTGGAGGCGGCGCTGATCGTCAGCCTGATCGCCAGCTATTTGAAACGTACCCAACGCGAGCAGTGGTTGGGAGCGGTCTGGGTCGGCGTCGCCCTGGCCGTGACGCTGTGTCTGGCGCTCGGCCTGTTCATCAACGCCACCACCGGCGAATTTCCACAGAAACAACAGGAGCTGTTCGAAGGCATCGTGGCGGTGCTGGCCGTCGCTATCCTCACCTACATGGTGTTCTGGATGCGCCGGGTTTCCCGCTCGGTAAAACTGCATCTCGAAGGTGCTATCGATCAGGCGCTCGGCGCCAGTAAGCGTCAGGGCTGGGCATTAGTGGCGATGGTATTTTTCGCCGTAGCGCGTGAAGGGCTGGAGTCGGTATTTTTCCTGCTGGCGGCCTTTCAGCAGGATGTCGGCGCCGCCGCGCCGTTCGGCGCCGTGCTTGGGCTACTGTGCGCCATCATCGTAGGCGCGATGATCTACTGGGGCGGCGTAAAACTGCACCTGGCCAAATTCTTCAAATGGAGCGGGCTGTTCATCCTGTTCGTCGCCGCCGGGCTGGCCGCGGGCGCGATCCGCGCCTTCCACGAAGCCGGATGGTGGAATCACTTACAGGAAGTGGCGTTTGATTTCAGCGCCACGCTGTCCACTCACACCCTGTTCGGCACCTTGCTGGAGGGTATTTTCGGCTATCAGGAAACCCCCAGCGTCAGCGAAGTGGTGGTCTACTTCCTGTACCTGCTGCCGGCACTGATGTTCTTTTTCCTTCCGCGACGCCCGGTGACAATATCGCCCCCGGCGCAACGTAATACCCATCATTAATCGAAAAGGGATCTGTCTATGTCTACACCGTTTTTTCGCCGTTCCGCGCTGTGCGCCGCGCTGCTGACCCTCCCGGCCGTTGATGCGTTGGCGGCGGATGTCCCCCAGATCAAAATCACCGTCAATGATAAACAGTGCGAACCGATGCAGGTCACGGTGGCGGCGGGCAAAACGCAGTTCGTGGTGTATAACGCCAGCCAGAAAAACCTGGAGTGGGAAATTCTCAAAGGCGTCATGGTGGTGGAGGAGCGTGAAAATATCGCGCCGGGCTTCACCCAGAAAATGACCGCCAATCTGGAGACCGGCGAATACGACATGACCTGCGGCCTGCTCAGTAATCCGAAAGGCAAACTGATCGTCACAGCGGCGGCAGGAAGTACGCCGACGGCGAAAACCAGCGTGCTCGATCTGGTCGGGCCGATTGCCGATTACAAGGTCTACGTCATCCGCGAAGTCGACGAGCTGGTCAAACAGACCAAGCAGTTCACCGATGCCATCAAGGCAGGCAAACTGGACGACGCGCGTAAGCTGTACGCGGTGGCCCGTCAGCACTATGAACGTATTGAGCCCATTGCCGAACTGTTCTCCGATCTCGATGAAAAAATCGACGCCCGTGAAGATGACTATGAGAAAAAAGCCGCCGATCCGAATTTCACCGGCTTCCATCGTCTGGAAAAAGCGCTGTTTGCCGACCACTCGGTCAAGGGCTCGGAACAATACGCCGATCAGTTGTACGGCGACGTTCAGGAACTGCAACAACGCATCGCCGGTCTGACCTTCCCCCCCGCCAAGGTAGTGGGTGGCGCCGCCGGGCTGATTGAAGAAGTGGCCGCCACCAAGATCAGCGGCGAGGAAGATCGCTATAGCCGTACCGATCTGTGGGATTTCCAGGCCAATGTCGACGGCGCACAGAAGATAGTCAACCTGCTGCGACCACTGCTGGAGAAGGCCAACCAGCCCTTGTTGAGCAAGGTCGACGCCAACTTCAAAACCGTAGACGGCATTTTGGCGAAGTACAAAACCAAAGACGGTTATCAATCTTACGAGAAACTGACCGACGCCGACCGCAACGCACTGAAAGGGCCGATCACCACGCTGGCGGAAGACCTGTCCCAACTGCGCGGCGTACTGGGTCTGGATTAAGGCGAAGCATTATGAGCGACAAAACCGGCCCGTACCGCGGGCCTCACTGTGAACAGGCGGCGTCCCCCGCACGTCGTCGGCTGTTGCAAGGGCTGGGCATGATGGGTGGCGCGCTGATGCTGGGCGGCAACCGTCCGGCGCACGCGGAAACTCAGCCGCAGACGGCACAGGATGAACGTTGGGAAACGCAACCGTTCCACGGCATCCATCAGGCCGGCGTGCTCACACCGCAACAGGCGGCGATGATGCTGGTTTCCTTCGACATCCTGGCGACCCATCGCCAGGATTTAACCCGCTTGTTCAAACTGCTGACGCAGCGTATCGCCTTCCTGACGCAAGGCGGCAAAGCAGAAGATATCGATCCGCGCCTGCCGCCCCTCGATTCCGGCATCATGGGCCCGGAGATCTACCCGGACAATCTCACCGTCACCGTTTCCGTCGGCGCATCGCTGTTTGACGATCGTTTTGGGTTGCAGACACTCAAGCCACTGAAATTGCAGCGTATGACCCGTTTTCCAAACGATTCTTTGGATGCCGAACTGTGTCACGGCGATCTGTTGCTGCAAATTTGCGCCAATACCAACGAAACCGTCCTGCACGCCCTGCGCGACATCATCAAACAGACGCCGGATCTGCTCAGCGTGCGCTGGAAACGGGAAGGGTTCATCTCCGCACATGCTGCACGCAGCAAAGGCCGGGAAACGCCGATCAACCTGCTGGGTTTCAAGGACGGCACCGGCAACCCGGACATCGGTGACGCCGCGCTGATGGAACGCATCGTTTGGGTCGCCCCGCAATCCGGCGAACCGGCATGGGCTGTCGGCGGCAGCTATCAGGCGGCACGTATCATCCGTTTCCATGTGGAATTTTGGGATCGCACGCCGCTCAAGGAACAGCAGACCATTTTCGGCCGTGAGAAACACAGCGGCGCGCCACTTGGTATGAAAAACGAGCACGACACACCGGACTACCGCCAGGACCCAGAAGGTAACGTGATCCCATTGGACTCACACATTCGCCTGGCCAACCCGCGCACGCCGGAAACACAGGCGAATCTGATGCTACGTCGCGGTTATAGCTATTCACTCGGCGTATCCCGTTCCGGTCAGCTCGACATGGGGTTACTGTTTGTTTGCTATCAGTCCGATCTGGAAAAAGGGTTTATTACGGTACAGAAGAAATTGAACGGCGAACCGCTGGAGGAATATATTAAACCTATCGGCGGCGGTTATTTCTTTGTTTTACCCGGCGTCAAAAATAGCGACGATTTTCTGGCCAGCGGATTATTATCAACATCATTTTCATGAGGTAAATATTCGGACAATAACGATAACATTGACGCCATCGATATTAAAAACCATCAATCCGGTGCATATTAGCACCGGATTGATGTAACACTCCGCCATATTATCGGCCCTAATATCAAGAAATATGGGTAGTATGCTGCGGAGGCACATCCTCAAACGCGGTTATATGGGCATCGCCCTTCAGCGGTTGATAAACATAGACTTTGACGATTTTAGTCGGCGCCTCTGGATAAACGGCTACCGCTTTGGTCAAAAAGGAATAATTGGTGCCGTTCACAACCTGTGTAGCGACGAACAGCGGCGTGTAGTGCACGCCCAGCAAGCGCCCTACCACGGTTTCAAATAACGATTTGTCCGTCGCATCCAGATCGTGAAACGGAGTCCAACCACCAGCGAGTTGAGTTGCCATTATTTTCACCTTATCAAGTAGATAAATTCACATCCTGAATAGTTAAATTGCAAACGCAAAGAGCCCTCCGAAATTAACCCAGAAAGGAATAAGAGTCAGGGGCGACATCAATACGCCAGCAATTAAAACACAATATTTATACCAATCCGTCCTTCGGTTGCTCCCCAAAGAACGATGAAATAAGCGTAGTTGCGGAATGAATAACCGGCAAGCTCAGAAATAGCATTTAATATAGTAATGAAATCGAAAAAATATATTTACTCAAAAACAAAACCCCATCCACCAACAGAAAATAATTAGTCTAATTAGTATTAATGTTATTATCAGGAATAATTCATTTAAATATCATCAATATCACTCTCACATATACCCTCAATAATTCGAGTGGCAGACAGGTGATCATTTCGATGCGCTGATTTCAGCGAGTCATGACAGCGAACGAACGCCGACGACGCCCCGTCATGCAGGCTGGTGCAAACCTTTGCCGGCGCGGCTACGGACAACTACCGCGAGCCAATCGACGTGAATCAAGCGGATATAAAGGTTTCAAACCGGGAACGATCCCAAACAACGGCGGCAGAGTCCCATGAAAGAGGCCTCACGATGCCGCCGTTTTTGCCCATTAACGCATCGCCCGCCGTATCGAATATTACGGCGCGGTCTGCCAGGTTAAGCGAAAGATTCTCTGATGCTCAATCGTGGCCGTTGATCGGCTGACGCGACCCCGGACACACCAGTTGACGGCTCTTGATGTGGTACATCTCCAGATCGGCGCGCAGGAAAAACGCCATTTCCCACGGGTTCTTGTTGATGAAAGCATGGCGAACTTCCTCAAACAACGGCGTGTCATGGGCAATCAGATGGGCATCACCCTCAATCAGGGTGTAATTCCACTCGATTGAGCGCTCAAAGGTGTAACGTGCACGTTCGTCCATGGCGAAGAAACAGTGGGGATTGCGTTTCAGTTGTTTGGACTTGAAGGTTTCCGGGAAGGTAATCAGGAAAACGTCGTCCTCCACCGAGGAGAGGAACGCCAGTACCGTGGTATGCGGCTGCTCTTCCGCCATCGTCACCAGCACGCCCACCTTGTTGGAAAAATCACGGTTTTCGGTGTCCGGCAAGGTCAGCAAAGGCGTATACGGCACCGGATGTTCCGGCCGTTCATCACGGGGATAGGCATAGCCCGGCTCACGAATATCCAGCACTACGTTCAGGCCATACATCAACTGGCACTCACGCGGCGTCAGCAACACCCAGTCATCCTCCACCGCGGCCACCCGGCCTTTGTAAGAGGCGCGGTATACCGAAATGTTGGCATCGAACTCATCCACGCCGGTACGGTTGTCCAGATGCAGTGTCGCCAGATCGCCCACCGCCAGTGCATGCCCCTTGGGGAAAAACACCTTTAGGCTATTGTCACTACGGGGATAAACCCCGCAAACGTGGATCACCACATTGCTGTGCTGATAGGCAGCCAAAACGCCAAGCACTTGTTTGCCAAGAAAATGCACCAGATTCATATTGCGGCACCTTGTTATGTTGGGAGGATATCGAGGCTTCCGCCGCGCCGAAAAACGGCCGACCCACGCATCCCCATTGCCTGCTCTTTTCGCCAGGCCCTAAAACCCGCGCCTGACTCCATTCAGAAGCTATTCATCATAATACGAACGCCCCGGCGGCACGATGTTCTCCCCGAGTAATGAGTGAAAAACACGTACATGTACGTGATTTTTTCGCCAGGGATATTCCCATTTCATACCGTTATGCTCGAAGGGCCTTTTCCACAGAGAGTATCGACATAAGAGAGTATCGCCATGAACGGCCTGATGATTATCAGCATCTTCATCGGCAACCGCTTCGTGCTGCGCCTGTCCGGCCGTCAACGCCAGCGACCATTGGACGCATACGGCGGATCACCAGGCTATCGATGTTGTGGGACGGCATCCGCTAACGCAGCGTCAGGAAATCATCGAGGTAATGGCGATACTCGTCGCCTAGCGGCAGCGGTATAACTCCCGGCACGGCAGGCGGCCAGAAACGCTTTCAAGGTGGGTAAGGGAGGAATGCGGGAGGTCACATTATCTCCGGAGCCGAAAAGACACCGTCCCACTCTACTGCCGTTGCGACGTCGCTACAAACGGCTCAGGCAGTCCATCGCCACCGCTTTGAAGCTGTCGAAGTCCGGGCATTCCCGCAGCCGGGCCATCGCCCGCTCGCGCATGAAGGTGACGAACAGGTCGTAGATCGCCATCGCTTCTTCATATTCGCTTTTACTGATCGCCAGCAAAAAGATCGCGTAGGCGGTTTCATCGCCCCAGGGGATACCCTGCGGCGCCAGCACGGTAAACACCACGGTTTCCCGCGCCATCAGCCCCAGCGAGTGCGGCAGCGCGATGCCTTCTCCCAGCATGGTGCTGACGATGGCCTCGCGCTCCACCACCGAGGCGTGGAAATCGCCGTCCACCCGCCCTTCGCGCTCCAGTTGGCCGCACAGCGTGCGGAACAGCGTCGCCTGATCCATCGGCTGATCGATGATGCAAAAGTGCTGTCGGTCGAAAAACTTCTCCAGCATGTAAGGCCGGGTGCGATCCACCAACACCAGCTTCCCGAGCTGCTCCAGTTGGTAGTCAGTGGGAAACGGCGACATCACCAACACCGGTTTGCCCTTCTCCGTTAACCGGGTAGTGGAAATGACAAAATCCTCTTCCACCTCCGGCAAAGTACGGTAGTCGCGCAGCGAAATGATGTTGTTCACCACCATCTGCGGATAGCGCCGCCACAGCATGGCCTGAATCATACGGATGGTGGAATTGCCGGTGTCGCACACCAACAGCACCTGCGGGTGACGCTGATACCCCACGTCGTAGTGCCGCTCCAGCCCGACGCCGATATGCAGCACCAGAAAACCCACTTCGTTTTCGCTGATCACATAGGGCGTGTACTTACTCCAGCTCGACACCGCCGCCAGTGTGACATCGTAGGCCATCGGGTAGTGCTGTTTGATATTGGTCAGCAACGGATTAGGGATGGTTATCTGGTAACGCACGCGGGTGATCATGGTCTTGATGTGCGTCAGCAGATCTGCCCGCAGTTGCGGATCGTTCTGCAAGTTGAAGTTGTAGTGGGTGTTGATGTAACTCAGGATGTAGTCCACCAGCGATTCGCCGTCGTCAGGGCTGATGGCGCTGGCATTGCCGGATAGCTCCTGAATCCGGCGCGCCGCCAGGTTCACCCGCAGATAAGCTTCCTCCGATGCGGAAATCGCCTTGCCGGTCATAGCGCGCATTACGCTGATCAACTGGTGCGCCGCTTCCCGCACATCGTCGTCCACATCCTCGGCGGTAAAGTCGGACAACGGGTACCCCTCGCCGATGCGACGGATCGCCACCGCGCAATACAGCCCCAGATAGCATTCGGCCTCGTCGGTCATCCGAATGCCGCTGCGCGAGAACACATCGTGCAGAATCACCTGCAAACGGCTCAGCGTCTCGCGATCCAGCGCCGTCGGCGGCAGTGTCGGCGCTTCCCCGCCGTCGTCCTGCACCATCTGGTACACCAAATCGGTCAGGCAGGTGCGGATCGACACTTCGCTGCCCAACAGCTTCATGCCGTAGCGCGGCCGGGTTTCGATCGACAAGTGATAACGTCCCAGCACTTCCCGCACCTCCGCCATATCGCTTTGCAGGGTAGGACGGCTGACGAACCAGCGCTCGGCCACATCCTCCAGCTTGAACGCGAACGCCGAGGTGAGAAAACGCACCAACAGCGACTGCACCCGCTCCGTCGAGGTACGCGGCACGCGGGTGGGCATCGCCGCGGTCTGGGTCGCTTCCCAACAGGCGTAGCGTTGCGCATCCTGAATCTGTAACTGATACCCGACCCCGCGACTGAGCACCAAATGCGCACCATGTTGCGCCAATAACTCGTTGATCTGCGAGATATCGGTACGCACGGTGCGCGTCGATACCGCAAGACGCCGCGCCAGCTCATCCTGGGGCAGCGGTTCGTTTTTCAGCAGGTCAAACAATTGGGCCAGTCTTGGGTTGGAAAATCGCACTGTGGTTATCCGTCGTTCGGGAGCGGCAACCGCTCCCGTTATTCATCATACCGCTCGGGTCATCATGCCGACCACGCAACAGGAACGCGCTCGCCACATACTGACAGGCTTACGCCAGCAAGCGTCGGGTCATCGCCAGCAGTTCCCGCACATCATCAGGGCGGGTATCGCCGCTGGCTTTATCGATGATCGAACTATAGACGTGCGGGATGATTTTGCTGACCCCGGCGTCCAACGCCACCTGGACAATCGCTTCATAGTTATGCAAATCGATACCGCCGGTCGGCTCCAGCCAGAAATCCTGTTTGGCGCAGGCTTCCGCCACTGCCCGAAACTCGTCGATCGCCGCCAGCCCACCCATTGGGAAATATTTGACTGAGCTGCCGCCCATATCCTGCAACATGGCAATGGCGGTCGCCACCGGCACGATGCCGTCCGCCTGACGCGAACTGCGCGGCCCGGTGGAAATTTTCACCTTGCCGACCTCGCCGGTGGGCGACACCAACCCGTTGACCACCGTCTGAGATTGGCCTAGCAATGCCCGGCTGGCGGCCACGCCGGTGAATACCTGGTTTACGTGTTGCGGTTGTAGTGCGGCGGAAATCTCACTGACCATCGCCGACTGATTCGGGTCGCCCGCGCCCAGCCCTACCGACAGCGCATTATCGATAAGCGCGGCGTATTCGCGCATATCCGCCACCGCGTCCGGCACGCTGGCGTAGTTCTTCGACAACACGCCCACCAGCACATAGCCTTCCGCCGCCTGCCAGATCTCACGGGCATTGGCTTTGGAACCGGCCAGTACGTTCAGGCAGAGACGATCCTGATAAAACTTCGGCGTCAACGTCATGCGCGTGTTCCTCCGGCAATAACCGCACGCAGACGGTCGATAATCATTTCAAGCTGATTCGGCGTAACGCTGCGCACGTCCACCTCTACTTTGCCCTCGTTGGCTTTGTAGCCGCGAAAGTAAATGGCGACATCGCCGGCCTTCAGCGCCTGCACCAGTGCCGCCGTCGACTGGCCGATGACGGTTTCGTCCAGCCGGATTTCGGTACGGGCGATATCGCGCCCCGCCGCATCCCACACCACGCTCGCCTGTACGCCGGGCAGTTGATTGAGCCCGTCGATGAAGGGCGTCATCTTCGCCACCATCTCGGCGCCGCTCGGGCGGCTCTGGCTCAGATAGTTTTCAATCGCCTGCGTCAGCCCCAGAATTCCCTCTTTGCCCACTTTCATGGCGCGGCCGATACCGGCGGATTGACGTTTTACCCACTCGACGTATTGACGACGGCCAATCACCAGCCCGCTGGTGGGCCCTTCCAGCGCTTTCGCGCCGCTGTAGATCACCAGATCCGCGCCGTCGCGGTAATAACAGCGCAGATCCTCTTCGGCGGCGGCATCGACAATCAGCGGCACCTGGTGTTCACGCGCCACCGCCGCAGCCTGCGCCACGCTGAGGTGGCTTTTCTGCACGCAGTGGTGGGATTTGATATACAGAATCGCGGCGGTCTGCGGCGTTACCGCAGCGGAGAGCTGCGCGGCGGAGCACTCATTGGCGTAACCCGCCTCCACCAACCGGCCGCCGCCCAGTTGCACCATGGTGCCCACCGGCGCGCCGAAATTCACGTTGTGGCCTTTCGGCGTCACGATATCGTGTGGAATGGTCAGCGGCGCAGCGTGCAGGTTTTCCAGCAGCCAGTCGTTATCTTTGACAATCACCGCCGCGACCGACTGGGCGATCCCCGCCGACGCGCAGGACACCACCACCGCGTTTTCCACCTCCAGCAGGCGGGCGATGTAGGCGCCGGTTTTATCGACCAGATCCTTCATCTCGAAATAGTGGCCGAGGCCGTAACGCACGGTCTCCGCTACGTCATCCGCCGGCGTCGAGACGCCGAGAATGGTCATACGGCCGGAGGCGTTAATTACCGGCTTCAGGCCGTACTTTTCATACATTGAAGACATGATGCTTTTTTCCTTCATCGGTCATGAACCACCGGCCCGCCACCATGGCGGCCAGTGGTATCAAAGTGCGGTTCCCCTGCAACAGGACATTGTCCGAATCCGCCAACGGCACGTCGCCTTCGCGTAGCCGGAACAGCGTCAGATCGGCGTCAAACCCCGGCGACAGTCGCCCTCGGCGCTGTAAATGCAGCCCTTGCGCCGCGTTGCACGTTACCCGGTCGATCACCTGCGGCAACGTCATGCCCAGCGCGAGAAATTTGGACATCACATGCGCCAGACTGCGCACGGAGCCATCCAGCCGATTGCGGCAATAAATATCCGAACTGATGGTGTCCGGCAGGATGCCCTGGGCGATGGCTTGCCGCGCGACGTCAAAGCTGAGGCTGGCGGAACCGTGCCCGACATCCAGCCGCACACCGCGCGCCAGCGCCGCTTGCATCGCCGCGCGCAGCTCGCCGGCCGGCGTCAACATCCGGTTCGGCTTGCCGTTGTAGCAGTGGGTCAGAATATCGCCGGCGCTCAACAGCCCGGCGATCTCATCCAGATCCGGCGGGTTATTGCCGACGTGCACCATCAGCGGCAACCCGCCGCAGCGCTGTTGAATGCTCTTGGCAAGATGCAGCGGTTCAATGCCGTTGCGTCCCACTACGCTGCTGCTCATGCGTGCCTTGAGGCCGACGATAAAATCAGGCAACCGCTGAACCGCATCGCAGACGGCATCGCCGTCGATATCGTCGAGATTGGCCAGTTCCGCCTGGGTAATCAGCCCGATGCGGGAGACATTGAGCAGCGCCTGCACCCGGGTAGACGCCTGCGACGCCAGCGCATAGAAATCATCCACATCGTTGGCGCCGGTGCTGCCGGCATCAATGACAGTGGTCACGCCGGTATCGATGCCGACGCGATCCGGTTCATCGTGATAAATGGGGGACTTCGGATAGCAATGTACGTGCGAATCTATCCAGCCCGCGCTGAGGTACACGTCCTGCGCTAACGTCAGCTCCTGCCGCGCCGCCCCGACGATCTCGCCGACGGCGGCGATCCGGCCGTCGAGGATCGCCACATCCGTCTGCCGCTCATCGGGCAAACGGGCGCGGCGAATAATCAGATCGAACATAGATCCTCCTGACCGGCTGGCCGCGCCAGCCGGAACAGATTCAACTGATAGCGACCGGGAAGATGGCGCCCAAAATCATCGCCCCCAGAATCGCACCGCCGGTAATCGGCTTGCTCCAGAGGTAGAACAGCAATGCGCCGGCCAACGATCCCAGCCCGATGGGGATCGACGCCGACATGGCCGACAGGATGATCAACGGCCCCAGAAAACGGCCGGAAGCGTTGCCCGCACCCATCATCACATCAGCGCCGTAGGTGGAATCGCTCTGGTTGACGGTAAACTTGCGCGCCAGAATGATGACGTAACCGATCGCCAGCCCCAGCACCAGGCCGGTCAGCAACGATGCGGCGAAGTTCGCCACCGGGAATACGATACCGGCACCCAATAGCAACGCCGGTACGCCCAGCCCGACACCGGTTTGGATCGCACCGCCGATATCCAGAATACCCACCAGCGACCCTTCGATGATGCGGGCAAACAGGAAGCTGGCGCCGAACGCCGCCACCGCGCCGTACACGCCGGTGGAAATGCCGGATCGCAGCATGGATACGAACGCCACTTCGTTAAACGCGCCGATGCCGTACAGGTAGTACATGTGCGTTCCAGCGAACACGCCGGCCGACAGCAACCCGACAAAAATCGGGAACGACCAGTCGGCGTACCAGAAACCTTTTTTCGTCTCGTCCATTGTCTCGCTCCTGTTACTTGCCGCTGAGGGCGTTGTGGATCAGCGTCATCCAGTCCGGAATGCCCAACTGGAACGACTGCAGCAGTTTCATATCAAAGCCGCGGAAGAAACCGCTCAGCACGAACAGCAGTACGATGGACGCCATCATCACCTTGGTGACTTTGTTCCAGCCGCTCTCTTCCACGCCCTTGCCGATCAGAATGCCCAGTACCAGCCCCGGTACGGCGTTACCCATAATCAGTTGCGCCAGTCCGCCGAAAATGGTGGCCCAGAACCCGGATTTTTTGCCCGCGTCGATAGCGGCCAACCAGAAAATTACCGGCATCACGGTGTTCACCAGCAGGTTAGCGGCGGGTACCAGCACTTTCACCGCCGTCACCTGCAACGCAGCAGGCACGGCGGAGGCGGTGGAGTTCAGAAACGCCACCACCACCATGCCGACGATGCCGCAGGCAATGGCCATTTTTTTCGGGTCGTGCAGCGTCTCGGCCACGTTGCGGTTTTTCATCATCAGTGCTGCGGCGCCCCAGTTCGGCAGAATGCGGTGATCCACATCCTGCGTGAAGGAACCCGCCGCCACCGACGATGCCCAGGCATTGAAGAAAAACCCTAGCCCGAACGAGAAATGGGAAGCCGGATCGCCCTCGCAGGAGTTAAGCTCCCCCAGAGTGCGAAACGCCCCCATGCCTTGCGTGACCGGCGCATGAAACATGCGGGCAGCACCTGCGCCGACCCCTACGCCAACCAATCCCCCGATGATTAACGACTTCAACAAAATTATTAAAAACATCTGTTTTTCCTTTCGTTTTATCGCCCCACATTGTTATGCCCGTTCCGCTGTGCGGAAACGCGCGCTATTCCGTCGTCGTGAACGTCACACTCTGCGTGTTGATAGCGGTCACGCTGACGGTGATTTCCAGCTCAACCCGGTAGTACCGACGTTGCCGTGCCAGAAAAAAGAACAGAAATTTTTCGTTTTTGACCTGTTCCTGGGCTCGAAGCACCTTCACGTCCTGGGGCTCAATACGCAGCAGCACCTTATCGGTAGCGCGCAGAAGCGTGCTTTGCACCCGGCTAAGCGCGTCGGAAAACGCTTTGGCCTTGCTGTCGCCGCTGCCGCTGACGTGTACGGTGGTCGTGAATTGCTCTTTCATGGTTAGCCGCCGTATTTCCGATTCCAGGCCTGCACCAGCTTTTCCCCCAGTTCTTCTTTGTCCATAAAGCCGAAGCCCAACACCAGCGCACCCTCGTTGATGGCGGTCACGCCCTCTTCAATCGAACGCATCCCGTGCTTGGCCTTGTAGCCGTACTTGTTCTGCGCGGTGATGGCGCCTGCGCCGCCGCTGCCGCAAAAGGAGATACCGAAGTCCGCACCTTCCGCCTTCATCACATCCCCCAGCTTCATGTCCGCCGCCACGCCCGGCACGACAACGGCACGGCCGCCGGCACGTTCCACGCCTGCGGCAACCTTCTGCCCTTTCCCCAACCGATCGCCTATCACTACCGTTACCATGCTTCGCCCCTTGTTTTATTCATGTCGACACGTTGACGGCTCAGGCGCCGCCCTCCGACGCGCTGTTTTCTTTCGCGACTTCAAAATGAACCGAAAGCAGCCAGCTTTCCTCCACCGGCAGATTGCCGAACAAATCCACCACCTGCTGCGCCAGTTGCATCGAACTGTCTGAAATTTCTTCGAACAGTGATTCCTCCACCTCCGGCAGCGGCTCCCCCGTCAGCGAACGTCGAGCCATTGCCCGGACATGCGACAGCAGCATCTGTTGCTGCACCCCGTTAGGCGTAATCGCTCTGGCGGCGAACAGACCGCCGATTTGCGCCATCACACGATCGGCCAATTGCTGAATCACCTCAGGGCTTACTGCTGCGTTGACCGTTACCGCTCCGTTACTCACCTTGTTGCTCCTGTTTCCTGTTACGGATATATGTCAGCCATGCGTGTTGTTCAGAAAGTAATGCCGCCCCGACATGATGTGTAGACACACTTTTTCCACTTCAAAGTGGAAATGTTTTTTCACCACCCGATCCGCGGAAATAACTACGCAGCGAGGGAAATGCTCAGGGAGAAATAGCGAATAAATAACAGAATGTTACGCTCATCGGATTTATTTCCTCGTCGCAGAAGAAATTAGAAATTCTTATAGCGCAAAACGACAAAGCATAAGAAAAAACGATGAAAAACAGTAAGTTTCCGGACTCGCGCGCCAGTTCTGGTCTCTGGAAATAGGAGATATTCATTCTGCGAAGAACATCACAAAACCTAAGATGAACAACGACGGCCATGCCGTTTAAATAATAATCCGCCGACAGGAATGGAATATTTTATCGCACCCGTGAAGCAGCAATATGTTTACCCCATCGTTCGTTCTTACCCAATGAAACGCCTTATCGGAATAAACGTTTATTGGGATCAGTGATCTCCCCAAAATAATCTGCGTCTTTCACAATACACCTGCGGCCTGAGGTTTGACGGGGATACCCTAAATAATTCAGGTTGCAGGAAGGCGGCAAGTGCGCGAATCCCGATGAGCTTACTCCAGTAAGTGATTCGGGTGAGCAAACGCCGCCAACGCACCTGCAGCCTGAAGTATGACGGGTATAAGGCATACAAAAATGGCATATCCCCCCGCTGGCGACAGTCTGCGCATATCGTTATCATCCTAAGCAATAATGAGAAACACCACCGGTTGATCTGCCGAGCGCACCGCGAAAAAACTGAGGACGTTATGACCATCCAGCGCTATCCACACCTCGCCCATTGGGGGGCATTCACTGCCGTTGTCGAGGACGGCCGTCTGATTCGCTGCGAGCCTTTCGCTGACGACCCGGATCCGTCGCCGATGCTGGAGTCGATTGTGCCGCTGGTCTACAACGAGAAACGCATCCGCCGCCCGGCGGTACGCCGCTCCTGGCTGGAAAAACGGGAGCATAGCGATCGCAGCCTGCGCGGCAAGGAACCTTTTGTGGAGGTGTCTTGGGATACCGCGTTGGATCTGGTGGCGCAGGAAAACCGCCGCGTCCGCGAACTGTACGGTGCCGACGGCTTGTTCGCCGGTTCCTACGGTTGGTCTTCCGCCGGCCGTTTCCATCATGCCCGCTCGCAGGTGCGTCGCTTCTATTTCTCCGGCGGCGGCGCCGTTGACCAGACCGGTAATTACAGCTGGGGCGCGGCGCAGTTTTTTCTGCCTTATGTCATCGGCACCTTCCACCCGCTGACGGGCAAAGTGACCGAGTGGCGCAGTGTGGCCGAACACTGTCAATTGTTTATCGCTTTTGGCGGGCTGGCGCTGAAAAATGCGCAGGTCGCCTCCGGCGGCGCCGGCCACCATTCGCTAAAACCGGCGTTGGAAAGGCTGGTGGCACGCCATATTCCGGTGATCAACATCAGCCCGATGCGCGACGACTGCCCGGCGTTCGTCAATGCCGAATGGATCCCGATTCGCCCCAACACCGACGTGGCGTTGATGCTGGCGTTGGGCTACGAAATCCAGCGGCTGGCAGCGGAAGACCGGGATTTTCTGGCGCGTCACTGTGTCGGCTATCCGCAGCTGCGCGACTACCTCAACGGCCGCAGCGACGGCATCGCCAAAACGCCGGCATGGGCCAGCGCCATTACCGGCATTCCGCAAGCGCGTATCGAGCGGCTGGCCCGCCAGTTAATCGGCGTGCGCAGTTTCATCACCTGTGCCTATTCGGTGCAACGCGCCCATCGTGGCGAACAGCCCTACTGGATGATGATCGCGTTGTCCGCCATGCTGGGGCAAGTGGGGCTACCGGGCGGCGGTTTCTCTTTCGGCCACGGCTCGATGAACAGCGTCGGTAACGAGCGCATAACGTCGCCCGCGCCCACATCGCCATCGGCGCCGAACCCCGGACAGGCCATTCCGGTCGCGCGTATCGCCGATATGCTGCTGTGCCCCGGCGAACGCTACACCTTCTGCGGCGAAACCCGTACTTATCCCGACATCCACCTGATCCACTGGGCTGGCGGCAACCCGTTCCATCATCACCAACAGCTCAACCGGCTGGTGGAGGGCTGGCGGCGGCCAGATACCGTGGTTGTGCAGGATATCGTCTGGACGGCGGCGGCGCAGATGGCGGATATCGTCTTGCCCGCCACCACCTCGCTGGAACGTAACGATCTGGGCGGTTCTTCCCGCGATCGCTTCATTTTCGCCATGCATCAGGCAATTGCGCCACAACACCAGGCGCGCAACGACTACGATATTTTCAGCGAGCTGGCGGAACGCCTCGGCTATGGCCACGATTTCACGCTGGGGCGTGGTGAGCGCCAATGGCTGGAGACGCTGTATGATGATTGCCGTCAGCGTCAAGGTACGGCAGGGGGAAAATGGCCGGATTTCGACGGCTTCTGGCAGCAGGGATATGTGGATATCCCCATGGACGAGGCGCCATTCGTGTTCTTCGCGTCATTTCGACAGGATCCGCAATCGCACCCATTACAAACGCCAAGCGGCAAAATCGAGCTGTTTAGCGATACCATCGCCGGGTATGGCTACACCGATTTCGCGCCGCATCCGCAATGGCAACCGCCGGCGGAATGGCTGGGCGCGCCGGGCGTGAGCGAATGGCCGCTGCATTTTATTTCCATCCAACCCGCCGACCGGCTGCACAGCCAGTTGGGCAGTACGCCGCAGGTGGCGGCCAATAAAACCGCCGGGCACGAAACCCTCTACATGCACCCGCAGGACGCACAGACACGCGGTATTGCCGACGGCAGCCGGGTGGAGGTGCGCAATAACCGCGGCCGGATTTACGCCGGCGTGCAGATTACCGACGGCGTCGCGCCGGGCGTGGTGATCATGGCCACCGGCGCCTGGTTCAATCCTGGGTTTGGTCAGACGGAATGGTTTGAGGTCGAGCAATCCGGCAATGCCAACGTGTTGACGCGGGATATGGGCAGCTCGCCGCTGACGCAGGGGCCGAACGCCATGAGTTGTCTGGTGGAGGTTATTGCGGCCTGATGCGGCCTAACCAGCGGCGCTGTGCAATACCGCTCGATACAATATCGCTATGTACAATAAAACGCCGGGGAAACGCCTTTCTCTGGCGGCTTTTTTCCCCGGCGTATCAGCGATATCTTCGCGCTTAAGCAAGCGGCGGTTATCCGATAGAGCGAGCGGTTAGTGGGCGGCGTTTTTATCTTGACGGGACAATCGGTCGAGATAGCCCATAACGAACGCCGACAGCACAAACGTCAGATGGATAATCACATACCACATCAGCTTGTTATCCGGAACGTTTTTGGCATCCATAAAGACCCGCAGCAGATGGATGGAGGAAATGGCGACAATCGACGCCGCGACTTTGTTTTTCAGCGAACCGGAGTCAACTTTGCCCAGCCAGTTGAGTTTTTCCTTGTCCTCACCGATATCCAACGCCGATACAAAGTTCTCATAACCGGAGAACATCACCATCACCAGCAGGCCGCCGACCAGCGTCATATCGACCATCGAGAGCAGCATCAAAATCAAGTCAGACTCGGCGATAGCAAACACATTCGGCAATACCAGCCAGATCTCTTCAAAAAACTTGACCGCCAGCGCTATCAAGCCCAGCGATAAACCAAGATAAACCGGCGCTAATACCCAGCGAGCCGCATACATCGTATTTTCAAGAAAACGTTCCATAACACTCACAAAACCTGGGGAGAAGGGCAGCATCATAGCGAAAAATGCTAACCGGGTGTTATCAATTTATAAAATTCGACATCACAATGATTTAAAAGAAAATAATCATGAAAATCACCGTTTTTACCTTCGGCTTTCGGTGCATTGTCTGAGATCGGTGCCGCCTCTCTGGCTCACGCATACCGTTACATCCCAACACGGGGTTCAGGCGCGAACCGGCGCGCAATATTCCACAGCCATCAGCAAATTTCAGGTCGGAATCAAGAGGCAAAGGGAGCGCGGTGATCAGGTAATAATTGCTGTTCAATGCGAATACGCTCAACGCGCTAAACGGCAGATGCAGGGGAAAAGCAGGAAAGAAAAACGCTCATCAGAAATATGCCCCGTTACCGGGGCATATCCATAGAGACTGTCATCGCTGGCATCAGATAGGATTCACGTTCCCTGTATTTTCACACAACCGGAAATACAAGCATCCTTTCTTGGGCTCCCTGGTGTTAGGGGATGACAGTGCTCCGTTAATCAAAATGAAGAAAAACCGCGCCTGCCGTGAAGCATCCGCCTTTCAGTGCACGGCTGGGCATTCCGTTTCGGGGTGCTTTTCTGTCGGTTTTCAAGCCCCGGAAAATGCCGGTACTTCCCGGTCAGGCGCAAAAAGAACGCTTTGTTTATTCATTATTAATGTGATGGTTTTGTATCAAAACCCATCACATTGCCTAAACGGTATATCAACGCAAATGTTTAAGTCAACACATTAATATACATAAAATTTCATTTAGTGTTTCCTTTTAGAGATTCAAGTAACAGCTGTCATAAACAAATTAATAACACTTACCTTTTATTGATTGTTCACGCTTTTTTTACCCGTGGAAGGCGTTCGCCGCATCGCATAAATTCATACTTAAAAAGGTACATGACGCCAACATTTGCGCTTAAGATGGTCGCGTCTGGGAACGTGTCTTGAAAGGGATGAACATGAAAACATCAAATGCTCAGCGTAAAATTAATATCATTAAAAATATTGAATACCTGATGCGTACCCGGGGTGAAACCAAGGCTTCATTTTCCAACCGAACCGGCGTTACCCGCACCACAATCTATAAAATTCTGGACGGGCGAGTTAATCGGGTCCAACAGGCAACGATTAATCGCATTTCCGATTTTTTCGGCGTGTCCTGCGAAGAAATCGAAGATTATGATCTGGAAAGAGTTGAACAACTCAACAATACCCTGTCTTTTGAAGGCAATAAGAATCCGTCCGCGATCCCCATCATCCCTCAATCCGATCTGCTGTCGACGCTACGCTGCAAAATAGGCCAGTTGGCCGTGCAGTACCCGCTCACCTATTTCTTCGGCGAAGAGTCCAACATGGTGGCGGTCAAAATCGAATCCTCGATCGGAACCGGTTTTTCACCCGGTGCCGTACTGGTTATCCGTCGCCCACCCGCATTGGTGATGAATACGCCGATGCTGTGTTATTCCGAGAAAACAGGCTTTATCGTCGAGCATCCCGACCCGCTCTCTATGACCGACAGGAAAAGAACGACCGGACTCATCCTGCTCGGTTATATCATTTAGGAAAGGCTTTAAATGGATTCGAACAAGAAATTCAAACTGTTAGGGTTCAATCACTGTGGGGAGCTCTCCGCCAATGTCATGGTATTGTCCACCGGCAAAACCATCAGTATGAACCTCAAGGAACTGGTGGACAGCGAAATATCCGATGATCTCAGCCGGCATGAACTCAATGCGCTTTATAAAAAGCTCTATTCCGGCAAAGAAATCACCACGGCCTATGAAATCGCCGATCGCAACGAGCGCTCCTGGTATGCCTATTTACTGATCAGCGTGGCGCTAAGCGTCATCTATATTTTTTCCAACATCGCCGGCAGCAAGCCTATTTTCGTCCCTTGGCTGAATATGGTGGTTCCGACCGCGATATTTATCTATCCGCTGACCTTCATACTTGTCGATATTCTCAATGAATTCTATGGGTTACGTCTTGCCCGCCGCACCATTTTCATTGCGTTCTTCTCCAATCTGTTTTTTGTGCTCAGCCTATGGTGCACCAGCCTTACCCCCAGCCTGCCGGAATGGGAATTCGGGAAAACCTACAACGGTATTGTCGAAAACATCATGTCCGTGCTGGTCGCCTCCTCGCTGGCCTACCTGATTTCAGAAAACATCAATGCCTGGGTGCTGCATAAAATCAAGATCCTGACCAAGTCGCGCTACCTGTTCATTCGTGTGATCACCAGCACCGTCACCGCCTCGGCGGTCGACAGCGTTATCTTCTGCACCGTGGCGTTCTATAATGTGCTGAGTGTTGACGTCATCAAGGTGATGATTATGTCGCAACTGCTGATCAAAGTGGTCTACGCGGTGCTGGGCGTCGGCCCCATCTACGGTACACGGAGACTGTTCAGAACTTATATCAATGCCATACCAGCAAGGAACTGAGTGATATGCACATTACCGAAAACGACCACATTACCCATTTAGGCGTCCGCTCCAGCTACCCGGATCACTACGCGCCGGAGCTATTGGAGGCGCTGCCTCGTTCCCGCGGGCGCGACCTGATCGGGGTCGACGGCGCGTCGCTGCCGTTTTCCGGCTACGATCTCTGGACCGGTTTTGAACTGTCCTGGCTGAATCACAAAGGCAAACCGCTGGTGGGCATCGCCGAGTTCACCATTCCCGCCAGTTCCGAGAACCTGATTGAATCCAAATCCTTCAAGCTGTATCTGAACAGCTTCAACCAGACCCGGTTTCGCGATGCAGGTGAAGTGCACGCCACACTGATCAAGGATCTGTCCGCCGCCGCCAACGGCGATGTCGGCGTTACGCTCTATCCCGGCCTGGCGGGCTACCCCGCTGGAACCGATGCACTGCCCGGCATCAACATCGACGAGTTGGATATCGACGTTAACAACTACGATTTCAACCCGGACTACCTACAACATGCTATTGCCGAAAAGGCGCCGTTTGTCGCGGAAACGCTGTGTTCAAACCTGCTGAAATCAAACTGTCTGGTGACTCACCAGCCAGACTGGGGCAGTGTGCTGATCCGCTACGAAGGGCGTCAGATCGATCGTGAAGCGCTGTTGCGTTATCTCATCTCGTTCCGCCAACACAACGAGTTCCACGAGCAGTGCGTCGAGCGCATCTTCAGCGACATCAAACGTTACTGCCGGCCGGAAAAACTCTCCGTTTTCGCCCGTTATACTCGCCGCGGCGGGTTGGATATCAATCCGTTCCGCAGTGATTTCGAAGCCGTTGCCGCCGTGGGCCGGCTGGTGCGTCAGTAATCCAGTCATCCGCATCCATTCAGTCATCAGCGCCAGGTTCAGCGCTGATGACGGGCAAGTGCGTCTTGAGCCAACCGATAAACGCGGTAATACGCGCCGGAACATGACGACGATGTTGATAAACCGCATACACATCCGCACCGGGGATCGTATATTCCGTCAATAACGCTACCAGCTCCCCTCGCGCCAGCCAGGGGCTGACATCCCAGTGGGAACGCAGAATGATGCCGTGCCCGTCTCGGGCATAGCGCATAATCACCTCGCCATCATTGCTGGAAAGATTGCCGAACGCCCGGTGGGTATATTCCTGATCGTCGCGATAAAACCGCCACAGACCATAGTCGCTCTCATATTGTCTCAATATCAGGCAGTTATGATTGGACAGATCCGCCACATTGTGGGGAATGCCCGCCCGCTCCAAATAGGCCGGCGCCGCGCAGAGTACCCGCGGATTTTTCATCAAACGGTGGGCCACCAGCCGTGAATCCGGCGGCTCGCCGAACCGGATATCGATATCCACGGCGCTGTCCGGCATATTAAGCGGCTGGCTGGTCAGTTGTAGCTGGATATCCAGATCAGGATGTTGCAATGAAAAGGAGGATATCAACGGGGCAATATAACGTCGGCCGAATCCAAAGGATGCATTGATCGTTAACCGACCGCGCAGTGCCAACTGGTTGCGCCGCACCACACCTTCCAGTTCCTCAATCTCATTCAGGATGGGCAGCGCACCCGCCGCATATAGCTGACCTTCCGACGTCAGATCCAACCGTCGGGTAGTGCGTCGGATCAACTGCACGCCCAACCGTTGTTCCAACTGGGTCAGGCGTTTACTCACTGCCGGCAGCGAAAGCCCCAGTTCGCGCGCAACAGCAGTCAGGCTGCCCAATGCGGCGATACGGCTGAAAAACAGCAAGTCGTCGGTTGCGCTCATCGATTATTCTCTTTTATTCAATAATGGATTAACGAAAAGCCAAATTGTTCACATGGAATAGAGTAAATACACTTTCGATTAACCCAGTGCAACCCGACAAGGAACTACCATGTCTCAATCGACGTACAGAATTGCGGTTATTCCCGGCGACGGAATTGGTAAGGAAGTGATGCCGGAAGGCGTGCGCGTCATGAACCAGGCCGCCGACCTGTTTGGCTTTGACCTCCAGTGGGAGTGGTTCGATTTCGCCAGCGCCGACTATTACCTCAAGCACGGGAAAATGATGCCGGACAACTGGTTTTCCCTGCTGAAAGGCTTTGACGCCCTCTACTTCGGCGCAGTGGGCTGGCCGGACGTCTTGCCGGATCACATCTCTCTATGGCAATCGCTGCTGCTGTTCCGCCGCGAGTTCGATCAATACGTCAACTTGCGTCCCTGCCGCCTGATGCCCGGCGTCAAAGCGCCGTTGGCCGGACGCCAACCCGGCGATATCGATTTTTACATCGTGCGGGAAAATACCGAGGGGGAATACTCCAGCGTCGGCGGCACCATGTTTGCGGGTACCGACCGGGAGGTTGTGATTCAGGAAACGGTCATGACCCGGGTCGGCGTCGATCGTATTCTGAAATTTGCTTACGACCTGGCGATGCGACGTCCGAAGAAGCACTTAACGTCAGCAACTAAATCCAACGGCATCGCCATTACCATGCCCTATTGGGACAGCCGCGTCGCGGAAATGGGCAAACAATACCCGGCGGTAAAAGTCGACAAGTATCACATCGATATCCTGACCGCCAATTTTGTGCTGCACCCTGATTGGTTCGACGTGGTCGTCGCCAGCAACCTGTTCGGCGACATCCTTTCCGATCTCGGCCCAGCCTGTACCGGCACCATCGGCATCGCGCCGTCCGCCAATATCAACCCCGACCGCACCTTCCCCAGCCTGTTCGAACCGGTACACGGCTCCGCGCCGGATATCGCCGGGAAAGGCATCGCCAACCCGATCGGCCAGATCTGGTGCGGCGCCATGATGCTGGAGCACCTCGGCCATGATGACGCCAGCGCCGCCGTACTCAGAGCCATTGAAACTGTGCTGGCCAACGGGCCGGAACATGCGCCGCTTACGCGGGATCTGGGGGGAAAAGGCAATACCGAGTCGCTGGGTAAAGCGGTCGCCGCTGCACTGACGCGCTAAGATTCATCGATAGAACACAGAAAAAGAGCAGCCAACAAAAAAGGCCGCAGTATCACTGTCGGCCTTTTCTTCTTTTCAGCAATCTCTTCCGCTGAAGCAATTAATGCATGGCTCCCGGCGGGATATCCTTGTATGCATTGATATAAGCACGGAAGATTTTTTTCAGTAACTTACGCACGGTGTTCACCTTGACTGTGTGGGAAATGTAAAACTTCTGGTAAAAGATTGTACGTTTTGTTGAATCGCAGCACAACCTTTTTGTGACCCAAATCACAAAAAAGTCGCATCGGCACCAGAACCTGTTCCTTGGAGGGACAAGAATATCCGCTGGCGTCGCCAACCGAAAAAGCATGAAGAATCAGAACCCAGTTATGCTTTGATATATAAAATTATTTCTCGCCCTGAACAAAAACAGCCATACTGAGGGGTGACTGATACTTAGCTGACTAAACAACTACCTGCCCTATGGAAACCTGGAAACTCAACCTCTACTCTGCCTGGCTGGGATGCTTTCTCACTGGGATGGGTATGAGTCAGATCTTGCCGTTCCTGCCGCTGTATATCGAACATCTGGGCGTACAGGATCACGCCGCGCTGAATCTCTGGTCTGGGCTTATTTTCAGCTCTGCCTTTATGGTTTCCGCACTGGTCGCGCCGATATGGGGCAAACTGGCGGATCGCAAAGGGCGCAAGCTGATGCTGCTGCGCGCCGCACTGGGCATGTCGTTGATCATGGCGTTGCAAGGCCTGGCGACTAACGTCTGGCAGCTGTTTTTACTGCGCGCGCTCATGGGGCTGACGTCCGGTTATATCCCCAACGCGATGGCGTTGATCGCCTCGCAGGTGCCGAGAAGCCGCAGCGGCTGGGCGCTGGGAACGCTGTCCACCGGGCAGGTGGCAGGCGTGCTGCTTGGGCCGTTACTGGGAGGATTTCTGGCGGATCACATCGGTCTGCGCATGGTCTTCTTTATCACTTCCGGTATGTTGTTCGCCTGCTTTCTTGTCACCCGGTTCGCCATCAGGGAAAACGTGCTGCCCACCAGCAAAAAAGATCAGTTAAGCGGCAAAGAAGTCATGGCTGCACTGCCTTATCCTTTCATTATCATCAGCCTGTGCCTGACAACGTTGATGATCCAAGCGGCTAATGGATCCATCAACCCGATCTTGGCGCTGTTCGTCCGCGAGATCACGCCGGATACCAACAACATCGCCTTTATCAGCGGCATTATTGCGGCAGTGCCCGGTATCTCGGCGCTACTTTCCGCGCCACGCCTCGGCAGGCTGGGGGATCGTATCGGTTCACAGCGAGTGCTGATCGTGGCGCTGTTCCTCTGCGCGCTGTTGTTCTTCCTGATGTCCGCCGTGCAGAGTTCAGTTCAGCTTGGCGTGCTGCGTTTCGCACTCGGGTTTGCCGATGGCGCACTGATGCCTGCAGTACAAGCCTTGCTGGTGAAATACAGCAGCCAACAGGTAACGGGGCGCGTATTCGGTTACAACCAGTCCTGCATGTACCTTGGCAACGTGTTTGGCCCGCTGCTCGGCTCCGGCATTTCCGCCACGCTGGGCTATCGCTGGGTATTCCTGGTGACAGCATTGCTGGTGCTGATCAACGCCATCCAGCTGATGACCAGCTTCGCCAAGCTGCCGAAAAAGACGCCGACGACATAGTCCGAGCCGGTTAGCAGAACCAACGCCGGGCCCGCCAGCCTATCGGTTGGCGGAACGATAGCGGTGCCGTCGCGCCAAGCGCTTATCGGTGGTTTCTACTGGTTTCGTCTCGGATTATTCATCCGCTTTTCATGTTGCTGTCATCACCGTCGCCAAAGATGTCGCCTGTGCAAACGTATGCACTCCCGATAAAAGGCGCACACCATGTTTGGCAAAAGCTCACTAACAAAGCATATTTTCACCAAGAGAACCCTTTCCCGCTTGCTGCTCGCCACCGGTTTGGTCTGCAGCCTGGCAACCCAGGCGGCGGATCTGGTTATCGCCGGACGCGATGACATCTACGGCAAAGCGCTCGACAGCACGCTTGCTCGCTTTCAGCAACAGCATCCCGATAAACAGATCGAACTGTTGAAACTGCCCTACGCCAATCTGTATGAAAAGCTAGTAATTTCCCTGCGGGAGAACGCTTCCGCCTACGACTTAATGCTGATGGACGACAGTTGGAGCCCAGAATTTGCCGGCAACGGCTGGCTGCAACCGCTGCCGGAAAGCGTGCAAAGCAAGGACTTCATCCCGGCGGTGTTGAACGTCTCCCGCGTGCCGGAAAACAGCGGCCCGGCTTACAGCCTGCCGGTGGTCGGCAACGTGGCGATGTTTGCCTACCGTCAGGATCTGTTCGACAAGTACCAACTTAACGCGCCCGCCAGTTGGGATGCGGTGCTGAACGACGCCAAAACACTGCAACAGCATGAACCCGGCATGGCCGGCGTGGTCTTTCGCGGCATGAAGGGCAACCCGATCGTATCCGGCTTCATGCCGATGTTGTGGGCCTATGGCGGCGACGTGATAAAAGACGGCAAGGCGACCCTGGATACCCCGCAGGCGCTACAGGCGCTCAATACCCTGAAAGCGTTGAAGGCATTCGCGCCGACCGGTGTCGACGTCTATAACGCCGCCGATGTCCGCCAGGCCATGGAACAAGGCAAAGCGGCGATGGCTATCGAGGTTTGGCCGGCCTGGGCCGCCACGCTGGATGATGCAACCAAATCCAACGTCGTCGGCAAGATGACGTTGCAACCCGCGCCCGGCCAGGCCGTCGGCCCATCGCCGATGCTCGGCATTTGGCAGATGGCTATCGCCAAAAACAGCCCGCATAGCGAACTGGCGCAACAATTCCTGAGCTACCTCACCAGCGCCGAAAACCAGAAAGCGCTGGCGCTGGAATTGGGCTTGCCGCCGACGCGCCGCAGTGTCTATCAGGATGCACAGGTGGTGCAGAAGTATCGCTGGTACCCGGCGCAACTGGCCGCGCTGGAAGCAGGCAAGGCGCGTCCGCGCATCCGCAACTGGCAGGAAGTGGAAAGCATCCTCGGCGACTATCTGCAACTGGCGCTGATGGATCAAATGCCCGCGCAAGTGGCATTGCAGCAGGCCAACCAGAAGATCGCTCAGGTATTGAAATAACAGACGCTGGCATAACCAGCACTGACATCACCGCTGCCGGGCGGGTTGCCTCCCGCCCGCTCAAGGAATTCCCATGCATTTCGACGCCCGCTGGCAACGCTGGCTGCTGCTGATGCCCGCCGCCTCGCTGTTGCTGCTGCTGACCCTCTACCCTATCGGTCAGATGCTGTTTTACTCCTTCAACCAGGTGAATTACGCCGCCGGTAGCCATGTCTGGATCGGTCTGGACAACTACCGCCAGTTGTTCGCCGACTGGTTTTTCACCACCAGCCTAAAAAACACGCTGTTGTTCTCGGTCGGCAGTTCGCTATTACAGGTACTGCTTGGCGTACTGCTGGCGCTACTGCTCTATCGCCATTTCCCCGGTCGTCAATGGGTGCTAAGCCTGTTGATCTACCCGATGATGATCTCCACGCTGGTGTGCTCAGCCATCTGGCGCGTCTGGTTTCATTACGACTTCGGCCTGCTCAACAACTGCCTGACTGCATTGGGATTGATGCCGCAACAGTGGCTCTCCAGCCCGCGACTGGCGCTGCCATCCCTGATGCTGGTGGATATCTGGCAGTGGACGCCGATGGCCACGCTGATCATTCTTGCCGGCCTGCAGGCGATCCCCAAAGAGGTGCTGGAAGCGGCGCAAAGCGACGGCGCCAACGGCTGGAAACGTCTGTGGTACGTCACGCTACCGTTGATCCGCCAACCGATCATGTTGGCGCTGCTTTTACGCTCCATCGACACCTTCAAGCTGTTCGACAAGGTATATGCCCTGACCGGCGGCGGCCCCGGCTACGCCACCGAAACCCTGTCGCTCTACATCTACCAGCAGGGATTCAAATTCTTCAATCTTGGGCTCGCCAGCGCCGGCGCGGTGGTCATGCTGCTGGTGGCGGGCACCATGAGCCTGATCTACGCCTGGCAACTGCTCAGCAAGGAGAAAGCCGCATGAAACTACCGCTTTGGTTGTCCTTGCTGCGCGCCGCCGCACTCGCTCTGGCCTTGCTGTTTTTTACGCTGCCGATTCTGTGGATGCTGGCCGCCGCTTTCAAATCCGGCGCTGAATTCTCCAGCCTGGCAAGCCCGTTCTGGCCGCAGCAGTGGACGCTCGACGCCCTGCGCAACCTGTTGGCAAACGGTGCCTTAGCCCGGCTGCTCAATACATTGCTGGTGGCCGCAGGTGCCACGGCACTCTCGCTGTTAACGGGCTTTCTCGCCGCCTACACGCTGGCGCGCCACCGCTTTCCCGCCCGGCTGGACGTTTTTTTCCTGCTGCTGGTGTTGCTGGTCAAGATGATGCCGCCGATGGTGGTGGCCATCCCGCTTTACTCGTTGCTCAAAGCGCTGCACCTGCTCAACAGCCTGGCCGGGCTGATGCTGGCGTATCAGGTCTATACCCTGCCGTTCTGCATCTGGATGTTGCTGAGTTTTGTGCGCGATATGCCGATCGCGCTGGAAGAAGCGGCGGTGATGGACAGCGCTCGCTTGTGGCAACGCCTGCGGTATGTCGTGCTGCCGGTCTGCGCTCCCGGCCTGGTGGCGACGGCGATCTTTACGCTGATCGTCGCCTGGAACGAATTTCTGTTCGCCCTGCTGTATCTGCAAACCCCACAGCAGTTCACATTGCCGCTGTTCATCGCCAACTTTATGACCGAAAACCAGACCTACTGGGGCGAGCTGATGGGGATCGGGCTGTTGTCGTCGCTGCCGGTGCTACTGGTGGCGGGATATGTTCAACGTTATTTGCTGCGCGGCTTTGCCGCCGGCCAGAAATAGGACTCGCCAATGAGTGAATTACGCCTGAATCAGATCGCCAAACAGTTTGGCAAGCAGCCGGTACTGCATGGCATCGATCTGCATATTCGCCCCGGCGAACTGGTGGTCTTCGTCGGCCCGTCGGGCTGTGGAAAATCCACGTTGCTGCGCACCATCGCCGGGCTGGAGCAACAAGACAGCGGCCAGATTCTGCTGGACGGCCGGGATATTTCCCGCCAGCCGCCGGGCGCCCGGGAAATGGCGATGGTGTTCCAGTCCTACGCACTTTATCCACATATGACCGTGGCGGACAACATGGGCTTCGCCCTCAAGATGGTGGGCATGCCGCGTCAGAGCATCGACGAAAAGGTGCGCCAGGTGGCCGATATGCTGCAACTCACGCCATTGCTGCAACGCAAACCGGCGGCCTTATCCGGCGGACAGCGTCAGCGCGTAGCCATCGGCCGCGCCATCGTTCGTCAACCGCGCCTGTTCCTGTTTGATGAACCGCTGTCTAATCTGGATGCCAAACTGCGCACCCACACCCGTGTGCAAATCAAGGCGCTGCACCAACAACTGGAGGCGACCATGATTTACGTCACCCACGATCAGGTGGAAGCCATGACGCTGGCTGATCGCATCGTGGTGTTGCGCGACGGTCGGATAGCCCAGGTCGGCACACCGGAAGCGCTGTACCACCAGCCCGCCAATACCTTTGTGGCGGGGTTCATCGGTACGCCGGAAATGAACATCTTCCCGCTCTCGCCGCAACAACCGGCGCTGCCGTGGTTACAACACATTGCACGGGATCCCCGCGCCGTCACACTCGGCGTAAGGCCGGATGCGTTCGAGATCAAACCGGGCGGCGGCGTTTTTCAGGTCGATTTGGTGGAAAACCTCGGCGCGCTGTATCACCTGCATGGTCATTTTATTCATCAGCCGGGCGTGACGGCGGTGGTAGAAAGCCGTCACCCCGCGCATACCGGCAGCCAACTGGCGTTACAGGTCGCGCCTGAGCGTTGTCATTGGTTCGATGCCGAGGGGATGCGCCTGCCCGACCTCCCCACCACTCACCGTCAGACGCAGGAGCACTAAATGGAGCTGGATATTCTGGGCAGTGGCGAAGCCTACGACTGCCGCCGGGTCAATGCGGCTATTCGCGTGACGGAAGCGGGCTTCAGCCTACTTATCGACTGCGGCCCCACGGTACCGCCGGCGCTGTGGCAACGGCGCTTAGCCGCTGATGACATCGACGCCGTCTATTTTACCCACTGCCACCCCGACCACGCACTCGGCCTGACGACCTGGCTCAACTGGTGCGAGTCCTGCGGGCGTACTGCGCCGCTACGCATTATCGCACCGCGTCGGCAACAGCCTCAGCTACAGCAGTTGGCAGATTTCGCCTTCTGGCCAACGGCCAAACCGCTGTTCCCGATCGACTGGCTGGAGAGTGAAACACTGACGCAGCTCGGCCCATGGCAATGCCGAACCGCCGCAACCCGGCATTCGGTTCCCAACCGCGCGTTATGGTTGCAGGGACGCCAGGGCAGCCTGTTCTATAGCGGAGACGGACAGTTGACGCCGGAAGCCGCGGTGCTGATGGCGCAGGCAGACTTGGCGCTGGTGGAGTGTTTTTCGCTGTCGGAGGATCCCAACCCGTATCACGGCAATTGGCCGCTGACGCAAACCTTGTCGCGTAAAGCGGGCGCGTTGCTGGGGTTGTACCACATCGAACAGTCGCAACGCGCCGCGTTTAAACCGGCAACCGCGACAGCACCCGACGTCTTCCTGGCGGAACAGGGCGATCGCGCGTACTGCCTCGCCGGGCAGTGGCACCGCCAACCGGGAAACTGGCATGAATAGAAAGCGCATCACGTCGATTGACGTCGCCCAATACGCCGGGGTGTCGACATCCGCCGTCTCCCGTACCTATTCCGCGCCGGGTAAAGTCAGCGCATCTACCCGTGCGCGGGTGCTGGCAGCGGCCGATGCCTTGGGCTACCGGCCTAATCAGCTAGCACGGGCGTTGGTCAATTCCGGCCGTCAAGGCTCCGGCATCGTGGCGGTGGTGATGGGTGAATTCGATAACCCGTTCCAGCCCTGGATGTTCGGCCTGTTGACGCAGGCGCTGCAACAACAGGGGCTGGTGCCGATGCTGGTGCATGTCACCGAACAATGCGATATCCGCGCCCGGCTGCAGCAAGCGCTGTCCTGGCAGGTGGAGGCCGCCATTATTTCGGCGGGCAGCCTGTCGCAGGAAGCCACCGAGCGTTGTCTGGAACTGGCGTTGCCGATGGTGCTGATGGGCCGGGAAGATAAACGGGAGACCGTCACGGCGGTGTTGTCCGACAACCGTATGGCGGGCGAACTGGCGGCGGAATATCTGGGTGCGCAGGGATTGACGCAGCTGGCCTACATCGGTGGCCGGCAAGATGGACAGGCGTCACTGGAACGGCTGGCGGGCTTTCGCTCCGGCCTGACTCAGCGTGGGCTGTCGGCACCGGTGGTGATGGAAAACCGTGACTATGCCTACCACAGCGGTTATCAGGCCATGCGCCGGTTGCTGCGCGAACACCCGGACATCGAGGGCGTGTTTTGCGCTTGCGACGCGCTGGCCTTCGGCGCACTGGATGCCCTACGTCTGAATGGCGGCCAGGTGTGCCAGGTGGTGGGATGCGACGATACCCCGCAGGCGGCATGGGAAGGCTATCGCCTGACCACGGTGCGTCAACCGGTGGAACAGTTGGTCGCGCAAACCATCCACCATCTAAAGCGGGTACTGAGCGGCAACTCGCCCACCGGGGCAACAGTACGGATGACACCGACGCTGATCGTGCGTTAACGATGTGTAGCCACCGGGCGGTTTTTACTTCACGACGTTACCAACAGCGGCCTGGATAGAGAAATATGGCATAAAACAGCCATCGGTCTTGGTACCGATGGAATAGCCGCAGTAGGATCAGGGACGATTTTTGTGGTTAAACGAAGGAGGCTTACGATGTACATAGCGTATGACAGGTACAGAAATCCACTCGACACCGGCTGTCAGGTCATGCTGAACGGTTCACGGCGGGTGGGCACTATTGCGGCCATCCACGCCGACAACCTCACGCGCGATCAGGTGCGTCTGGCGAAATGCGTCGAACTGAAAGGCGTCGAGGGTTACTTTGCGCCGGAAGAACTGATGCGGCTGGGGCGTAACCTGGGCGAGCCTCGCCGCCATGCGTGACCCCGCCTGATTTCATCTTTCTCCCTGCCATCGGGCGATAATCCGTCGCCCGATGACTACTTCGCCGGAGAGTGCAGTTCCATAAATTCCAGAAAACGCTGCACCATCGGGATGCTGGCGCTGCGCTTCAGATAGCTGACGGCAAAAGTACGCTTAATCGGCACGCTCACCGGCCGGATTTCAATGTCGTGGCCTTTCAAGCTCGATGCGACGGAAGCGCAAAGAAACACCACGCTGGCATGGTGCATCACCTGATCCATGATGATATCGAGGTTACTGCACTCCCGGTAACAGGTATTCCCAAACCCTTCGCGAGCGAACACCGACGATACTACCGCATACTCCCCCGTCCCCTTCTGCGGTACCATCGGCCGTTCCGCCGCCAGTTGACTGAGAGACAACACCGGGTTCGCCGCCAATGGATGCCCGCTCGCCATCACGACCACCAAATCGTCTTCCAGAAATACGGAATGATTAAACAGCGGATCCTGGAGATATTCTTCAAACGGGGTGGAAAGCGAAACATGAATTTCCGATGTGCGTACCTTTTCCAGCAGATCACTGCTAACACCATCGATAAAGGCAAGCTCGATATTGGGGTAATGACGCTGGAACTGGGTCAACAGATCGTAATATTTTAGGCGATTGAACACCGGGATCACGCCCACTAACAGCGTGCCATCGGAGCTTTCCTCATACGACTGTGCGAATTGCTCAACCTCATAATACTCCCTGATGAGCGGGTTGATCTTTTCATCAAAGGCCTCACCAAAGGCCGTCAGGGAAAATTGTCGGGTCGTGCGGTTAATCAGTTTATTATTCAACTCCTGTTCAAGCCTGGATATTTCCTGCGAAAGAAACGCCTGAGAGATATTGAGAGATTGAGCCGCTCGGGTGAAACTCCCATGTCTCACCAGCTCATGATAATAAAGAATACGCTTTATACTTATCATAGATATTTATTTATAGCATTAACGAATAGTAATTATATTGAAAAGCAAAAATTCTGTTGTGAGTTTAAGCACATTTGTATTCTTTTCCCCCATGATAAACATAATACTTCATTGCCGATGAATGCATAGAAAAATAGTTTCCTCAACAACAAACCTATTTTTAGCGGCAATGTAATTCATCGGTTAATAAAATAACAAAACTGTTAATAACATTTACCCAAATAACAATGATACGAAGGACCCTTGCATGAATCATCCTACCTTCAAGGCCATACTACTGTCTTCTGTTTTTACCGTCGGTACCGGGCTGGCTTATGCCCAAACGACGGACAATACCCGCGAGTTATCGTTTACACCGCGTCTGCCGGTGGTCAAACTGATTTCCGACGTCGTCTACTCTCAGGTGCCGATGCGCGGTTATGCCAACGTGGCGCTGAAAATGGATATCCTACAGCCGGAAGCCAAAGCGCCGCAGCCCGCGGTGCTCTTTATTACCGGCGGCGGCTTTATCAATGCCAATAAAGACAACTATATTCAGCAGCGCGTGCAACTGGCGGAGGCAGGCTACGTGGTCGCCAGCATGGAATATCGCGTAGCGCCGACGGTTATGTTCCCGGCGCCGCTGGAAGATGTGAAATCCGCGATTCGTTTTCTGCGCGCCAACGCCGGTAAATTCGGTATCGATGCCAGTCACATCGCGGTGTTCGGTGCCTCCGCCGGCGGCTATCTGTCGGCATTTGCCGGCGCCACCAACGGCGACAAACAGTTCGATAAAGGAGAAAACCTTAATCAGAACAGCGATGTACAAGCAGTCATCGATTTTTACGGCCTGTCAGACCTGACGCGGGTGGGCGAAGGCTTCCCGGACAATGTAGTGCAGAAACACGCATCCGCCTCCTCGACCGAAGCTATCTGGGTCAACGGGACGTCGGTCTTCAATGAAGGTGGCCCCATCACCCGCTTCCCGGAAAAAGCTGCTGCCGCCAATCCCATCAACTACATCAGTAAAGCGACGCCGCCATACCTGATCATGCACGGTACCGCCGATACCGTCGTGTCGCCCCACCAGACCGAACGTCTGCATCAGGCGCTGCGCGAGAAAGGGATCGAAAGCAGTTACTATCGGGTAAAAGGCGCTGAACACGGTGGTATTTACTGGCTGCAACCGGAAGTCATGCAAACGACGATCGCCTTTCTGAATCGCCATTTGAAACACTAATCGGCACGTTTTTTCGGGTTGCGTCAATCTACGCGCAACCCGAAAGTCATGATTGC
Source organism: Musicola keenii (assembly GCF_014855505.1). NCBI lineage: Bacteria > Pseudomonadati > Pseudomonadota > Gammaproteobacteria > Enterobacterales > Pectobacteriaceae > Musicola > Musicola keenii. Next base: position 55,273 of record NZ_JAAWVW010000016.1, read on the forward strand.
TATCATTGCGATAACAAAAAAACAGCATTCCCCGGCTTAATCCGATTTTATTTATATTTTCCCGCAGTGAAATTGAGATAAGTCATAACGCATCATTTAAATATTTATGTAATTTTGCCACCGCATCAAAATAACAACATTAACCCTCCACAATTATTTACACCAAGACGTCATATTTTATTATTCAGAAACATTCATTATATGATCGAAAACAATTATCGTTTTTTGCAATTATTTTTATCTGGAATTACAAAAAATTAAATGTGACTTAAAACACATATTATCGATACAGCCACATGTTCCAATAAACCTAATTAACGCACCCTATTTAAATAATTATTTATTCCGGAAGAATGTGACATTCCAACAAAGCCATTTTTACACCAATAAAATAATTGGCTGTCTACTACAGAGTCGTTATACGTGCTTTTAACTCGTTTCGATTGCGTTTTATTCGCTGCGCATTAACGGCACAAATATTCAGAGATACTGCTTCAAGCTACATTATTATCTGGAAGGTTATTTTATGGAGAATTATACCCGCCGCCGTTTTATTGCCATTATGGGCAGTGCGATGATGGTTTCCGGCAACAGCCCCCTGGCCGTGGCGGATGCCACCGCACCGGCGACACCCGAAGCCACGAGCGGCCCGCGCCCCGTCAAGTACGGCATGTTGCATAATGAATTGCGCTGTATCGGTTGCAAGGCTTGCGTGACGGCCTGTAAAAAAACCAATCAGGTTCCCGATGGCGTCACCCGGCTGGAAATTCTGCAAACGGTGGATATCCCCGCCACCGACAACAGCAAACCCATCAAACAGTTTTTCCGCAAATCCTGCCAGCATTGCGATAACCCGCCTTGCGTTTCGGTCTGCCCGACCGGCGCCTCATTTAAGGATGCGTTAACCGGCATTGTGGACGTTAACGATAAGCGCTGCGTCGGCTGCCGCTATTGCATCGCCGCCTGTCCTTATCATGTGCGCTTCATCAACCCGGTCACGAACACCGCCGACAAATGCAATTTTTGCCGGGAAACCAATCTGGCCGCCGGCAAAAGACCGGCCTGCGTAGAAATCTGCCCGACCAAGGCGCTGGTATTCGGCGATCTCAACGACCCGGAAAGCGACATCTCAAAGATGATCAAGAGCAACCCTATCTACCGCTCCAAAGTCTATCTGGGCACTGGCCCGAACCTGTATCGCATCCCCGGTAAATACGGAGACACCGAACATGCATAACGCCTTCCATTTCAGTTCCCTGGTCTGGGACTGGCCGATTGCCGTCTACCTGCTGCTGGTGGGGATCTCATCCGGCATGATGGTGCTGACACTGCTGTTCCGGCGCTATCTGCCCGCGGAGAACCAGCACGCCAACCCGCTGATTGCCGCCACGGCGATCGTCGCGCCGCTGTCGGTGATCGTCGGGCTGGTGATCCTGATATTTCACCTCGCCCGCCCCGTCACCTTCTGGTACCTGATGGTCTTCTATAACCCCGGTTCCATTATGTCGTTGGGAGTGATGCTGTTTCAGGTGTACATGCTGGTGATGTTCCTGTGGCTGGCCAGTCTGTACCAACAACCGCTGCTGGCCTGGAGCGCTCGCCATCTGCCGGGCGCCCTGCACGGTTTGCTGAACGGCATCGTTACGCGAGTGACCCGCAGCATGAGACCGGTGGAAAATCTGCTGCTGGTGCTGGCGTTATTGCTCGGCTGTTACACCGGTTTCCTGCTCTCGGCGTTGAAATCCTTTCCGTTACTGAATAATCCGGTGTTGCCGGTGCTGTTTCTGGTCTCCGGCGTCACCTCCGGGGTCGCGGTGCTGATGATGGTCGGCACATCGGCGCGTTGCCGCCGCGCCTGCCCGCAAACGTTGCACCTACTGCATGCGCTGGAAAAACCGATCGCGCTGATCGAACTGTTCCTGCTGTTCGCTTTCTTCATCGGTTTGCTGCTGGGCGGCGGCCAGAAGACGGTGGCGGCGCAGGTGGCGCTGAGCGGCTTCTGGGGCGGCGTGTTCTGGATCGGGATTATCGGCATCGGCATGCTGGCGCCATTGGCGGCGGGCAGCCTGCCGGCACTACGTCGCAGTAGTCCGCACCTGCCGCGGATTGCCGCCGGCCTGACGTTGCTGGGCGTGTTCTTGTTGCGCCTGTTCGTACTGTACGCCGGGCAGATGACGGTGGCCTGACCATGAACGGCTCCCGTGCGCTTTTCTGGCTGGCATCCACTGCATTTTTCATGCAGTCGCTGGATACCACCATGCTGTATGTCGCCGTGCCGGCAATGGCGCGATCGCTGCATCAGCCGGTACTGCACATGGAGCCGATCGTGTTGGCCTACATCATCACCGTCGTGGCCTTTACGCCTATCAACAGCTGGCTGAGCCAGCACCTGGGGGAGCGCCGCACCTGCCTGGTTGCGTTAACGCTCTTTACCGGCGGCGCATTGCTGTGCTTTCACGCCGACTCAGCCTTCCATCTTGGGCTGGGGCGCGTTATTCAGGGAACCGGCGGCGCCTTGCTGCTGCCGGTGATCCGCACGCAGGTGTTGAGATATACCCCCGCCGATGCTCAGTTGTCGTTCCTCAACCGCATGACCCTGCTCGGTATGTTCGGCACGCTGGCCGGCCCACTGCTGGGTAGCTTGCTGACCGACTGGCTATCATGGCGGGCGATCTTTATCGTTCCCGTTCCACTGTCGCTGCTGTGTTTATGGCTGGCGTGGCGCACGCTGCCGACGGATATCGGCCGTGTCGAACGTCGGGTTGGGATACGCAGCCTGCTGCCGCTGGTCGGCATCCTGCTGACGCTGACCCTGTTGCTGGTGGCGGCGCCGCGACACCTGTTGTCGATGCCGGTCATCGCGCTGCTGGGGTTGGCCGGCATTCTCTGCACCCTGTTCTATCTGCGCAGCGATCTGCCGGGGCGCGAAGCCCTGCTGCCGGTGTCTCTGTTCGGCATCCGCTCGTTTTACGTCGGCGTCTGGGGCGGCGTGCTCACCCGGCTGTTGCTGGCCTCGCTGCCGGTGGTGATGTCGCTGGTGATCCAGACCTCGCTGGGCCTGCCGCCAGCCACCGCCGGGCTCATCATGCTGATGTTTTCTGCCGGCGCACTGACGGCCAAACTGATGTTCGAGCCGCTAATCCGTTGGCTGGGATACCGCAACCTATTGATTTACGCCACATTACTGGCTTCCTTACTGGTTCTGGCCCTCGGTATCGCCATCCAGCGGCATTGGCTACCGATGATTGGCGGCTGTGCCGTCGGCATCGGTGTGCTGACCGCGTTGCTGCACTCGGCGGAAAGTACGCTGGCTTGCAGCCATCTGAACCACGATACCTACAACAGCGGCAACAACATCATGATTCTCAGCCAGTTGATCGCCGTCATGCTCAGTATGGCGCTGACCTTTCCGGCGCTACGCCTGTTTTCCCGGCTGGAACCCGTACTGAATATCAACCATTTCAGCCTGCTGTTGCTGCTGCCTGGCATGGGATTACCGCTGAGTTGTCTGTTGTTTCGCCACCTCAGCCACGAAGAAGGGAAAACGTTGTTGCCGCCCTAGCCGGTGCGTTTTCCCGTTTGTTGATGATATCCACTAAACAGAGTGAATGCGCGTTATGAAGAAAAGTTCCATGAAATTATTGGGTTGCCTGTTGCTGATCACCGGTGCGGCAGTCGCGGAAGACGCTGGTCAGTTCAAAGCCGGCACCTACTCAGCCACCGGACAAGGCATTGGCGGCGACGTGACGGTTACTCTGGAAATCGACGCGAAAGGCGTAGTGCAGAAGGCCACGATCAATGCGCCTGACGAAACCCCCGAAGTGGGAGGCGAAGCCGCCAAAGAGCTGGCGAAAACCATGACGGAGAAGAAGACCATCAACGTTGATGGCGTCTCCGGCGCCACCATGACCAGCGGCGCGGTACATGAGGCTTCCCAGGCAGCCTACGCGCAAGCCAAAGCGCAATAAATACCGGGCGACGCGCCGGTTTTCGGGGCGTCATTCCACGCATAAAATAAAAGGAAAATAATATGGTTCAATACCGAAAAAAACTCCTTGCGGCTCTGTGCCTTTCCGTTCTGGGAATCACGTCCGCCCAGGCTGCAGGGCAAGCCGAATCTGCGGCTGAACCGGCGAAAAACGCCGAGGCGGCCAAACCGGTCGACATCCCTAAAAGCGCTGATGTCGTCATTATCGGCGCGGGTGCCGCCGGCACCGCTGCAACCATGGCGGCCGCAGAGAAAGGCGCCAGCGTCGTGCTGTTGGAAAAACAGCCCGTCGTCGGGGGCACCGGCAATTTCGCGGAAGGTATCTTCGCCGCCAACAGTTCGATGCAGAAACGCCAGGGGATCGTGGTTACGCCCGACATGGCGTTCAAGACCATCATGGAATACAGCCACTGGATGGCCAACCCTTATGTGGTGCGCACCTTCGTGAACCGCTCCGCCGATACCATCGAGTGGGTGAAATCCAAAGGCATTAAATTTGAATACATCGGCCCCGGCGGGCCGGGCGGGATGCTGACCTGGCACGTTATCGACGGCCCCGGCCACGGCCGCCACCTGATCAAGACGTTCCATGAACAGTTCAAAAACATGAAGGTGACAACGCTGGTAAAAACCGCGGGTAAAGACCTGGTGATGAAGGACGGCAAAATTACCGGCGTCATCGCGGAAGGCAGTGACGGCAAACCGTTCCAGATCGATACCAAAGCAGTGATTATCGCCACCGGCGGCTATGCCAATAATAAAGAGATGCTGCAGAAATACGTTGCGGTACCGGACACCATCATGGTGGGCAACGTCGGTAAAGATGGCGACGGCATCAAAATGTCGTGGAAAGCCGGCGCCAAGGAAGAAGGTATGGGCGTCGTTCAGGCGTATCGCCCCGGCCTGCCGGACTACGCGCCCAACTCCCAGATGCTGGCCGCCGCTCGTCAGCCTTATCTGTGGGTAGACAAGACCGGACGCCGCTTCACCGATGAATCCATCGTCATTATTTGGCCGCACGCCGGTAACGCGCTGTCCAAAGCCGGCGGCGTCATGTACTCGGTATTTGACGATGAAACCCGTAAACATGTGGTCAACGACGGTATCGACGTACCGATCGGCGAATGGGTTATCGCCAATACCAAACTGGTGAAATTTGACGACGAGTTCGCCAAAGAAAGCCAGAAAAACCGCGGCTTTGTTTTCAAAGCCAACACCCTTGATGATCTGGCCAAACAGATGGGGATTGACCCAGCCGTGCTGAAACGCACCGTTGAGGACAATAACCGCTACGCGGCTCAGAAACGCGATGAAATCTTCAATAAAAACATGGACTATTTGCGCCCAGTTAAAACAGGCCCATTCTATGCCGTGAAGATGATGCCGGCGGCGCTTGGTACGCTCGGCGGCGTGAAGATCAATGAGAAAATGGAAGCGGTCAGCCCGAATGGCAACCCGGTTCCCGGCCTGTATGTGACCGGCAATGATGCCGCCGGTATGTACGGCGATACCTACGACCTGCTGCTGGGCGGCGGTACCTTCGGCTTTGCGCTCAATTCCGGCCGCATGGCAGGGGAAAACGCCCTCGATTACATCCATTTCACCAAGAAGTAACGGCCTGCCGTCCCCCGCCCGCCGGGGGACGTTTCACACCTTGCGAAAAGTTAAGTTGAAGCGGACTTCATCCGACATACCGGTCGGCAGCGGCCCGCTTTTCAACGGCAAAATAGCGTGATAACAAAGACGCGCCGGGCCGCCCCACACCACTGCATCGCCGTGGGACAGCATCTTACGCTGGCAGGGTTCGCTGCGCGTCAGCCCGCCAAACAGGAATACGGCGCTCAACCCCAGCGAAACGGAAACGATGGGCTGGGCCAGATCCTGCTCGTCCTTGTCCTGATGCAGCGACAACGTTGAGCCCACCACGTAACGATTAATCAGACACGCATCCGGCACAAAATCAGTAAACCCAGCCACAGAAGCGGCTGCGCCAGCCAACGCGGAAAAACACGCCGGCATCGTCGGCCACGGCCGCCCGGTCAACGGATCCTGTTGCGTGTAGCAATATCCCTGCGCATCACTGACCCAACCGAACCGGCCGCAGCTGCTCATTGCCACCGACATGGTATAGCCGCCGGGTGTCGACATGTGACGGAACGGCGATAACTGCACGACCCGCGCGATCTCCGCCAGTAGCCCTCCCGCGTCAGCCCAGGCGAATCCGCGCAGGATCGCCGCACCTTCCGTCAAACTCTCGGTGCCGCATTCAGGCGGTTCGTCGGCAAACAGATCCAAATTCATGGCGACTCCTGAATAAATAACCAGTACCATCCAGTGTACTCCAGCACGATGCTGTTTGCCCATTGCCGTTAAATTCCGAGGATCTCCGCCAATGACGACATACTATGCTCCGTTTGACGAAAATCTTGCACGTTCTCATCTTGCCGCCATCGACGATCGTTGGGAGCGGCTGATCGCCGGCGTCGGCCATATTCGTTTTGCCAGCCGCCCTGGTCAGCAACCCTACGAAGCATTGATTCGGGCTGTCGCCAGCCAGCAGTTAAGCAACCGGGCGGCCGCTGCCATCATCATTAAACTGCAAAAACAGTTCGCGATGGAGGAAACCGGCTTCCCTTCGCCGTCGCAACTGGCGGAGTGCCCGTCGGAGCATTTGCGCCAGTGTGGTTTCTCTAGCCGCAAGATCGATACGGTACAAGCTATCGCCCGCGGTGCGATCAGCGGGCTGGTGCCGGATCGCGCCAGCGCCGCCCTCATGGATGATGACACGCTCATCACACAATTATGCACGCTGCACGGCATCGGGCGTTGGACGGTGGAAATGCTGCTAATCAATACATTGGAGCGGATGGATATCATGCCGGTTGATGATCTTGGTATCCGACAGGGGTTTCGCTACCTCTACCAATTGCCGAGCGACCCGAGCCGCAAGGAAATGCTGGCGTTGAGCGCGCCTTGTCAGCCCTACCGCACGTTGGCGGCCTGGTACCTGTGGCGCATTCCCCACATGCCGGATTATGCGGAATTCCGCGCCTCGCTGCGCGGTGCCTGAGTGTGCAGTGCAGCGAAGCGCATCGGCTCCTATACCCCACAATCATTCCCGTTGCAGGGCACCCGCTTTGCGCGGTTGAACACCATAGACGTGGGCTTTTTTAGGACCAGGCGTATACAGAGCCTTGTCACGCGGCAAGCAAGTAAATCGCGATGATCTGACTGCAGTATGTGATACGGATAAAGGCCAAATCTGCCGGGAACGAATTTGAACGCTGCGAGCTACAGCCCCAAAACGGCGAGGCCCATAGATGGCCCAGTAATAAAACCCATGCACCAGCAACTTGAAGTATGGCGGAGATATATACCTCGTCGAACCTGACTATTTAATTCAAATAACAATAAGAATACTCATGCAATAACCCCTGATTATTTAAAGGTTATTAATTTCACTCTGGCTCGCTTCTTATTTTTACTTAATTAAATTAAATAAATATTTTAGTATGTTTATTACTGGTTAAGCCCTTCGCAGCTATCTGTAACGACAAGCATTTTCAGGAAAATTTTCCATAAAAACATGACCAGGATTAAAAATAATGTGACCTGCCAACATGGTGATCATAGTGATAAAGCCATACTATGTTGGTGTCTATTGCTTTTGCTACCGGCGCTATAGTGGCAGCACTCGGGAATAATGCCTGTGCAAAAGCCATAGCCAGGAAATATAAGACCTGATTAATCACTCAATTATGCGGGCAAGTGAGAGAAAAAATGTCGAATAAACCCTTTTATTACCAAGAGCCTTTCCCATTAGGCAAAGACCAAACCGAATATCGTCTTATCAGCAGCGACTTTGTCTCCGTCACTCAGTTTGAAGGTCAGGATATCCTGAAAATTCAGCCGGAAGCGCTGACTTTGCTGGCTCAGCAGGCATTCCACGATGCTTCTTTTCTACTGCGTCCAGCCCACCAACAGCAAGTGGCTGATATTCTGAACGACCCCGAAGCCAGTGAAAACGACAAGTATGTCGCGCTGCAGTTTCTGCGCAACTCGGACATCGCCGCCAAGGGCGTACTGCCGACCTGTCAGGATACCGGCACCGCTATCATCGTCGGCAAGAAAGGCCAGCGCGTCTGGACTGGCGGCAATGATGCCGAAGCCTTGTCCCACGGCGTTTACAACACCTTTATTGAAGACAACCTGCGCTATTCCCAGAACGCCGCGCTGGATATGTATAAAGAAGTAAACACCGGCACCAACCTGCCGGCGCAGATCGACCTCTACAGCACTGAAGGCGACGAGTACAAATTCCTGTTCGTCGCTAAAGGTGGCGGCTCCGCCAACAAAACCTATTTGTATCAGGAAACCAAGGCGCTATTGAGCCCAGGTAAGCTGACCCATTATCTGGTCGACAAGATGCGCACGCTGGGCACGGCGGCCTGCCCGCCGTACCATATCGCGTTCGTTATCGGCGGTACTTCTGCAGAAACTACGCTGAAAACCGTCAAACTGGCCTCGACCCATTATTACGATGAGTTGCCGACTGAAGGCAATGAGCACGGTCAGGCTTTCCGCGATGTGGCGCTGGAACAGGAACTACTGGCAGAAGCCCGCAATCTGGGCCTGGGCGCTCAATTCGGCGGCAAATACTTCGCTCACGATATCCGGGTGATCCGCCTGCCGCGCCATGGCGCATCCTGCCCGGTGGGCATGGGCGTTTCCTGCTCCGCCGACCGTAACATCAAGGCGAAAATCAACCGTGATGGTATCTGGCTGGAACGGCTGGAAGCGAACCCTGGCAAATTCATTCCGGAACATCTGCGTCAGGCAGGCGAAGGCGAAGCTGTTCGCATCGATCTCAACAAGCCGATGGCAGAGATCCTCAAACAGCTGTCGCAATACCCGGTATCAACCCGTCTGTCGCTGAACGGTACTATCATCGTGGCTCGCGATATTGCTCATGCCAAGCTAAAGGAGATTTTGGACAACGGCGGCGAGCTGCCGCAATACGTGAAGGATCATCCGATCTACTACGCTGGCCCAGCCAAAACACCAACAGGTTACGCCTCTGGCTCACTCGGCCCGACAACTGCCGGCCGTATGGACTCTTATGTAGATCTATTGCAGTCGCATGGCGGTAGCATGATCATGCTGGCGAAAGGCAACCGCAGCCAGCAGGTGACTGACGCCTGCCATAAGCACGGCGGTTTCTACCTCGGCAGCATCGGCGGCCCAGCAGCGATCTTGGCACAGAACAGCATCAAGAGCCTGACCTGCGTGGAATACCCGGAACTGGGTATGGAAGCGATTTGGAAAATCGAAGTGGAAAACTTCCCGGCCTTTATCCTGGTCGATGATAAGGGCAACGATTTCTTCCAGGTGATTCAGTCTCAGAAGTGCGCCAGCTGCACCGGGCACTGAAATTAATGCATCATCATGATTGACGGATAAGGGGCCGCAGTCGAATGTAAAACTGTTAAATCCGGTCAGGCGGAGAAACGCAAAGGAGAGTATTGCAGTTCCTTCGCCGACATCGGAATTTAGCTGAAAAATATTTGGCTGCCGCCCCTTGCTTGACCGCTCTCATTGCCCCATACCATCCTGCCGCAACATTACGTTCTACCTAAACCAGCCTGGATCTTGCCCTCTCGGTATAAAAACATACGTTGTGACTTACCATCCTGCGGGTATAAAACAGCCTCATCAAAGCGATGCCAGAAACGACGAAGGGCCGTTTAACGGCCCTTTTGTATTTGGTAGCAGCCTCAATCAGCTGGCTTTACGCTCGATATCCAGACGATACTGCACCAGATCTTCAATAGTCAGCACATGCATATTATGCTGTTTAGCAAAAGTGACGACTTCAGGTGCATGAGCCATAGAACCGTCGTCATTGGTCAGTTCACACAACACACCGAACGGTTTGAGACCAGCCAGACGCATCAGATCCACAGTCGCTTCGGTATGGCCGCCGCGCACCAGTACACCACCAGGCTGCGCCCGCAGCGGGAACACATGGCCAGGGTGGTTCAGGTCACTGGCACGCGCATCATCCGCAATAGCGGTTCGAATAGTCGTCAGACGATCCGCCGCAGACACGCCGGTAGTAACGCCCTCGGCCGCTTCAATCGTTACGGTGAATGCGGTCTGATAGTGGCTGGAGTTATTCTCCACCATCATCGGCAACTCGAGTTTCTGACGGCGTTCCTCTGTAAGACATAGGCAGACGATACCGCTCCCGTGGCGAATGGTTAACGCCATTTGTTCAACTGTCATATGCTCGGCGGAGAAGATCATGTCGCCTTCATTCTCACGATCTTCATTATCCAGCACCAGCACACCCTGACCGTTGCGCAATGCGTCCAACGCACGTTCAACACGTTCGGAAGGAGTACCAAATTCGGAAAGTAATGTCTGATTCATGGTAAAAAAACCTCACTGTTAATATGGATTACCAGAATCAGGGCGGACTTGAGGAGTTGCTCTTGCATCAGAAATGCAGAAACAAAATAAATAACGCAGGCAGGCCGAAACCTGACAGATACCGCTACTCTCTCCCATCCGGACTATAACCGTCGGCCCCGGAATTTCACCGGATCTGCTGACCTCTAGACTGCCGAAGCAATCTGAGCGCTCGCGGGCTTCCAGCCTTGTATCAAGAGCTGGTTTACCGCCGGTGGGGAATTACACCCCGCCCTGAGAATAAACGTGTCCACTATAGCGCTAATAACTTGACCGGGCAATCAACAAGCAGCGCTCTAGATCGCAAAATATCAAGAAAAGCCATCACTTTTTGTTTATAGGATACAGAGCAGGCATTACACTTACGCCACGAACGACTCCGTCAAACAGTGCAGGAAAGTGTCATGATTGACCCCAAGAAAATAGAGCAAATCGCGCGCCAGATGCAGGAGGCCATGCCAAAGGGCATTCGGGAATTTGGTGAAGATGTGGAGAAAAAAATCCGCCAGATACTGCAATCGCAGTTAACCAAGCTGGATCTGGTAGGTCGCGAAGAGTTTGACGTACAAACACAGGTACTGTTGCGCACGCGCGAAAAACTGGCGCTGCTGGAACAACGAATGGCCACACTTGAAGCCAAAGCCGCCAACAGCGACACCGTTCCCCAGCACATGCCGGAACAGCAGTGATTACAACTGGGCAGAGCGATGGGCTCTGCCCGAAGTCCGGTTATTTCGCCACCATGGCGTGTTTCCCTGACGGTAGCAGGCACCATAACGCCGCCAACATGCCGACTGCATACAGCGATTTTCCTCCCACCGTTAGCAGCAACAGCACGCAGAGCAGGCTTCCCACACCAGCCATTATTCTGGATCGCCCTTTCAGCAACTTATATCCCGCCATCATGCACAACAGATAGATAAGAATAAAAATGCCATTGGCATAGACGATAAGCTCAGACAACGGCAGACCAACCCAGTAAATAATCAGACAACACAACAAGCAGCAGCAGACGACGGCCGATAACGCATTGACCGGAGCCCGACCGCGAGAAAGCCGAGCCAACGCGCTATTCTCCGGCGCCTGTGACCATACCAATCGAGCAAATCCTTGCGTGTATATGTTCACGCTGGCAAAACAAGCCAGATAACCAACGATACAGGCTACCCAAAGCGCCTGTTCACCGAACAGACTGACGACAATGCCGGGCAAAGACGCCGTCGCCGCTTGCTGCGGGCCATAAGCATCGAAGTGAAGCACGGCCACCGTGCAGCCCCAGTAAACTGCACCGGCCAGTAGCATGCCGATCAACAATGCGCGTGGAAAATCGCGCTGCGGTGATTTGAATTCGGTCGCCAGATGCGCAAACGCCTCCAGCCCAACGAAACACCAGAACATGATCGACAACGCGCCCAGCATCTTTCCCGTATCAATATCTGCTACGGCAATCCAGGGGATCTGCGAGAATTGGATGCCTCCCTTCCACCAGATGGCGACGACCAGCATTACCACCAACAATGCAATTAACGTCTGAACCATTGCGCTGGAACCGGCACTGCGTAATCCCAATAGCCAGATGGCGCCTAGCGTCAGCAACTGTACCGCCAGCAACCCAGAGGAGGAAAAACCAAACGCCGCCTGCCAGAATCCTGATGCGATCTGCATGGCGGCAGGCAACCCGACGGGAATCACTGACAGAAACAGCCACCCGGTAACTCGGGCTAACCGCGGGCCAAACGCCAAGTGCACGAAATGAGCAGCACCGCCCGCATTAGGAAAGTGCCGTCCCAGCGCAGCGAAAGCGATCGCCACCGGGAATACCAATGTAATCAACAATGGCCACGCCCACAGGCTTTCGCCCTGGGCCTGACCGGCAATCAACGCCGGCACGGCAAAAACACCGGTTCCCAACAATGAGGTGGATAACAGCCCAACCCCCTGAATCAATCCTAGTTCTTGTTTTAATGTCGCCTTTCCCGCCACATTTCCCCCTCTCATTCTCCACGACAATAGTGAATTAACCTCTGCCGATGCGCCAATCAGATTCAATAAAATCCACTTACATAAAAGGCGATATTGAACTCACGCCACAGGAGCAAACTAAAAACCTCGCCGACCCTGAAACCGTAAAACCCAGGGTCAAAACAAACCGGTTGGCGACTAGGCTCACAGAACATAAGGCTCAGTGATTGAGTTGGAGAAATTCAGCCACCAACACCTCATCCTACGGGTACCAAAGGTTGACTAACCGGCATTATCACGGTGCGTAACTTTTTGTTAGCAATAAAAAAACCCCCGATTTCGGGGGTTTACTGAAAACGCCGACAGCATCAGCTATTTCGAACCCGCAGCACTTCCCGGATACGAGATTTATAGACTTCCACTTTCTGCGGGGTCAGCATCCGGCGATCTTCATCCAACACCACGCCGCCAATGTCGTCAGCAATACGCTGGGCTGACTGCAGCATCAATTTGAAATTCTGACTGGCGTCGCCATACGACGGCACCATCATGAAAATCGATACCCCTGGCGTGGTGAATTCAGACATCGCGTCAATATTGAACGACCCAGGCTTAACCATATTCGCCAAGCTGAACAGCACCGGCCCACTGCCTGATGGATTCACATGACGATGGAAAATATTCATCTCACCAAACTGAAAACCCGCCTGAAGAATACTCTGCAGCAATAACTCACCGCCGATGACGCCGCCCTGATGTGCAGCCACATGCAACACCAGCACGGTCTCTTGCACTGACTCTAGCGCATCGGTCGCCGAAGTTGGCGCCTCATCACAGGCAATCGGATTTGGGTGCTTATGCTCACCCTGCTCATAAGCAGAGGCAAAAGTTTCCTGCGGTGCCGAAACCGGCTGCTGATAGGACGGTTCAGAATGCGGTATAACGCGAGAATCCTGTTCCGCTGTCGCACGTTGGCCGACGATTGGCTCAGGAGCATCCAGCAACGGATCGTAACCTGACGAAGAAGAGGATACCCCTTGCGAACGAGACAATGGAGGCTCGTCCTGCGAGCTTGGAGGTTGAGGATGATAACTGCCCAGTGAAGGTTCGCCATGGGTACGTGCGCTGCGCACTCGCACTTCGCCGACGCCTTCATCAGGTTCATCAGCCGGCGTTTCTTCACGTTTTGACTTCAGACGTTTCACAGGGCGATCGCGGAAGAGGGACGAGCGTTCCTTACGGCTTGTCCACAGACCATGCAGTAACAGTGCTATAATTGCGATCGCGCCAACAACGATTAAGATCAGACGCAGGTCCTGCATCATTGCTATCCCGGTTATTCCAAACATTGCCACTACGGCAAATACACATATCTCTAACTGTATTTGCCTGTGTACCCAAGTGCAAGCGCGGCCGATAGTTTATGACAATAAAGATAGACGTGGCGCATTTTTTTGCTGACTTTTCACACAAATCCTATCTGGCTTGTTGAAAATCATCCCTATATGATGCCGTAACCCGCATTTTCACGGTAAGAACGGTACAATGACGCACAAACAACAAGTTGATAATTCACGCAGTGGTTTCCATTACTTCATGAAAGGCTGGGAATTGCTCAACCTTCCCGGTATTCGCCGCTTTGTCATCCTTCCCTTGCTGGTCAACATCCTGTTGATGGGCGCGGCGTTCTGGTGGCTGTTCCACCAATTGGGAAACTGGATTCCTCTGTTGATGAGCCACATCCCTGATTGGCTGCAATGGCTCAGCTATCTGATCTGGCCTCTGGTGACGGTTTCCATCCTGCTGGTATTCAGCTACTTTTTCAGCACCATCACCAACCTGATCGCAGCGCCGTTTAACGGCTTATTGGCGGAACAGCTAGAAGCACGTCTGACCGGCCATACGCCGCCTTCAAGCGGATTACTGGATATCCTTAAAGACATTCCGCGCATCATGCGACGCGAAATGCAGAAATTGGCCTATTATTTACCCAGGGCGTTGGTGCTCGTTCTGCTCTACTTTATTCCCGGCATAGGTCAGACGCTGGTTCCGGTGATCTGGTTCCTGTTCAGCGCCTGGATGCTGGCGGTGCAATATTGCGACTACCCTTTTGATAATCACAAGATCAGTTTCCCGGTCATGCGGCAAGCGCTGCGCCAGCATAAAATCGCCAATCTACAGTTGGGTTCACTGATCAGCCTATGCACCATGGTGCCGCTGCTCAATATGCTCATCATGCCGGTCGCTGTATGCGCTGCAACCTCTATGTGGGTTGATCGTTATCGTCATCTTTCCGCTACGGCGAATAAACGCTAATCGGAGCGAACTATGCAGGAAAATGATGAAAACATATTTCCTCAGAACATAACGATATAGCGATTCTTTACTTCACTGGCTGTCTCGAACGAGTATTCTCTCTAGCGTTCGCAAAAATTTCATACAGTTATTAAGGACGGGCTATGAGCAAGATCTATGAAGACAACTCTTTCACAATCGGCCATACGCCGCTGGTTCGCCTCAATCGTATCGGTAACGGACGTATCCTGGCCAAGGTAGAGTCTCGCAATCCGAGTTTCAGCGTAAAATGCCGTATCGGCGCTAACATGATTTGGGACGCCGAAAAACGCGGCCTACTGAAACCGGGCATTGAGCTCGTCGAGCCCACCAGTGGAAATACCGGCATCGCTCTGGCCTATGTTGCCGCCGCGCGTGGTTACAAACTGACGCTGACCATGCCGGAAACTATGAGTCTGGAACGCCGTAAGCTGCTGAAAGCCTTGGGTGCCAATTTGGTGCTGACCGAAGGCGCCAAGGGAATGAAAGGCGCTATCGCCAAAGCCGAGGAAATCGTCGCCAGCGACCCGCAGCGTTATTTGATATTGCAGCAGTTCAGCAACCCCGCCAACCCTGAAATTCACGAGAAAACCACCGGTCCGGAAATCTGGGAAGATACCGACGGTCAGATTGACGTATTTATTGCCGGCGTCGGTACCGGCGGTACCTTGACCGGCGTCAGTCGCTATATCAAGAACACCCAGGGGAAAGCCATTACAGCGGTTGCGGTGGAACCTGTCGACTCCCCGGTTATCAGCCAAGCATTGGCAGGCGAAGAAATCAAACCTGGCCCACATAAGATTCAGGGTATCGGCGCAGGTTTCATCCCGGCGAACCTGGATCTGGCACTGATTGATCGCGTAGAAAAAATCAGCAATGACGACGCGATTAATACCGCGCGTCGTTTGATGGAAGAAGAAGGCATTCTAGCCGGAATCTCTTCTGGCGCAGCGGTAGCTGCAGCCCTAAATCTGTTGAAGGAAGAAGCGTTCGCCGACAAAACCATCGTGGTTATTCTGCCGTCTTCCGGTGAGCGCTACCTGAGTACCGCCCTGTTTGCCGATCTGTTTACCGAACAGGAATTGCAGCAGTAACCCCTGCGAATGGTTAATTCACGGTTAAAAAAGCACCCTTCTGGGTGCTTTTTTGTGGCGGACTTCAAACTTTATATCACTTCTCCATTGCTTTTCCGGGGCA
Source organism: Musicola keenii (assembly GCF_014855505.1). Classification (NCBI taxonomy): domain Bacteria; kingdom Pseudomonadati; phylum Pseudomonadota; class Gammaproteobacteria; order Enterobacterales; family Pectobacteriaceae; genus Musicola; species Musicola keenii. The sequence goes on from NZ_JAAWVW010000016.1 coordinate 71,225, forward strand.
GGTTTAGTATTTAACCGGTCAATTATTTTGATGCGTAAAATTAATATCAGCCGATGCCTCAAATGCGGCACTCGTCTTACCAGGATGATTCGACACGGCCGGGTCGAATCCACCCACCACAAGGCGAACCGTAATCACTCAGGTGTTTCTTGCCGATATTTCGACCAGGGCGACGCCGCAACGTTTCCTTAACCACGCATCCCGGCCGGCTCTGACTCCGTTCAGGGCTAACAGTCAGGCTAAAGTTCGGTACATACACTAAACTTTAGTGCCGTTATATAAATCTTATGCAACAAGTTGGGGAAAACAGAATGTTCCAGCAAGAAGTGACTATCACCGCTCCAAATGGTCTGCACACCCGTCCCGCTGCCCAGTTCGTGAAAGAAGCCAAAGCTTTCGCCTCTGAAATCAACGTTACGTCCAACGGTAAAAGTGCCAGCGCTAAAAGCCTGTTTAAATTGCAGACCCTCGGGCTGACACAAGGTACTGTAGTAACTATCTCCGCCGAAGGCGAAGATGAAAAAAATGCCGTTGAGCATCTGGTCAAACTGATGGCTGAGCTTGAGTAATACAGCCTGTTTTCTTTAGTGAACATCAGAATACAGTAAGGTAGGGTTATGATTTCAGGCATATTAGTATCACCGGGTATTGCTTTTGGTAAGGCACTGCTGCTGAAGGATGAAGAAATCATCCTTAACCGTAAAAAGATTGCTGCCGATCAGGTTGAACAGGAAATCGAACGTTTCCTGAGCGGTCGTGCCAAAGCATCACTTCAGCTGGAAGCCATCAAGAAGAAAGCGGCGGAAACGCTTGGCCCGGAAAAAGAAGCCATCTTCGAAGGGCACATCATGCTGTTGGAAGATGAAGAGTTCGAGCAGGAAATCATAACCCTGATTAAAGACGATCATGCGTCTGCCGACTCCGCAGCGTTTTCCGTCATCGAAAGCCAGGCCAAAGCGCTGGAAGAGTTGGATGACGAGTACCTGAAAGAACGCGCCGCCGACATGCGCGATATCGGTAAACGTTTACTGAAAAATATTCTCGGCATGAACATTGTCGATCTGGGCGACATCCAGGATGAAGTGATTCTGATCGCCAAGGATCTGACCCCTTCCGAAACCGCGCAGTTAAACCTGAACAAAGTGCTGGGTTTTATCACTGACATCGGCGGCCGTACTTCCCATACTTCCATCATGGCCCGCTCGCTTGAACTACCGGCCATTGTGGGCACCACCGATGCTACCCAAAAGATCAAAAACGGCGATTTTCTGATCATTGACGGGGTAAACAATCAGATTTACCAAAATCCTGAACAAGATGTTATCGAAAAGCTCAAGGCGATTCAGGAACAATACAACACCGAGAAGTATGAACTCGCCAAACTGAAAGATCTGCCAGCCATCACGCTGGACGGCCATCAGGTTGAGGTTTGCGCCAATATAGGCACCGTGCGCGATATCGCTGGCGCCGAACGTAACGGCGCTGAGGGCGTCGGTCTGTACCGCACCGAATTCCTGTTTATGGATCGCGATGCATTGCCGACGGAAGAAGAGCAGTTCCATGCCTACAAAGCCGTAGCAGAAGCCATGGGCGCGCAAGCTGTCATTGTTCGTACCATGGATATCGGTGGTGACAAAGATCTGCCGTACATGGATCTGCCGAAGGAAGAGAATCCATTCCTTGGCTGGCGTGCAATCCGCATCTGTTTGGACCGTAAAGAAATTCTTCATTCTCAGCTGCGCGCTATCCTGCGTGCGTCTGCGTTTGGCAAACTACGCATCATGTTCCCGATGATCATCTCCGTGGAAGAAGTGCGTACCCTGAAAGCGGAACTGGAGATGCTCAAAGCCCAGTTACGTGCGGAAAACAAAACTTTTGATGAAACGATCGAAGTGGGCGTCATGGTGGAAACGCCGGCGGCCGCGGCTATCGCTCATCATTTGGCGAAGGAAGTTGATTTCTTTAGTATTGGGACAAACGACCTGACCCAGTATACTCTGGCGGTGGATCGCGGTAACGAGCTGATTTCCCATCTCTACAACCCGATGTCCCCGGCGGTATTGACCCTAATCAAGCAGGTAATCGACGCTTCTCACGCGGAAGGTAAGTGGACCGGTATGTGCGGTGAGCTTGCTGGCGACGAACGTGCTACACTACTGCTGTTGGGGATGGGGCTGGATGAATTCAGCATGAGTGCGATCTCGATTCCTCGCATCAAGAAAATTATCCGTAATGCTAATTACGAAGATGCGAAAGCGCTGGCGGAACAGGCGTTAGCTCAGCCGACAGCAGAAGAGTTGAGCAGTCTGGTAAGCCGGTTCATTAAAGAAAAGACACTTTGCTGATACCGCTATGCTGGCCCAATATTAATGCTTAGGAGAGAATCATGGGTTTGTTCGATAAGCTGAAATCTCTGGTTTCTGATGACAAAAAAAGCACCGGCAGCATTGAAATCATTGCACCGTTGTCAGGTGAAATCGTCAATATTGAAGATGTGCCTGACGTAGTTTTTGCCGAGAAAATCGTGGGGGATGGCATTGCCATCAAACCGACCGGCAACAAAATGGTAGCGCCGGTAGATGGCACTATCGGTAAAATTTTCGAAACCAATCATGCTTTTTCCATCGAATCAGACAGTGGTATCGAACTTTTCGTTCACTTCGGTATTGATACGGTTGAACTAAAAGGCGAAGGTTTTAAACGCATTGCGGAAGAAGGCCAGCGCGTCAAAACAGGCGACGTCGTGATTGAATTTGATCTGCCGTTGTTGGAAGAAAAAGCTAAATCGACTCTGACTCCTGTAGTCATTTCCAATATGGATGAAATCAAGGAGTTGACCAAGCTGAGCGGTACTGTTGTGGTAGGTGAAACACCGGTTATCCGCATCAAGAAATAACGGTTAGCGCCGCGAAATACGTTCACAGACGCCGCCCCTGCTTATGCCGGGGCGGCGTTTTTTTGGCGAATGGAAAGCTATCTCAGTTCTCAGTTCTCAGTTCTCAGTTCTCAGTTCTCAGTTCTCAGTTCTCAGTTCTCAGTTCTCAGTTCTCAGTGTAGGGATGCTCATCCATTGTGCTGATAATCAACAGAGCGTGATCACCACCTGCGGAGGCTAATGCCAGGCAGCATGGTCTGGCGTCATACACGGATACGTTCAAGATACCGCTATCCCCCAAACACTGTGGCCCGCCGCTATGGACTTCGGTTCGCCTACGTATAGCCAACCCTCAATCATAACCCATCAATTATCAAGGGATTGCCAAATGGGCAGGCAAATGCGAATCAGCAAACCGCCTGATTCACGATTCTCCGCCTCAATTCTGCCGCCGTGGGCCAACACAGCCTTGCGGGCGATCGCTAACCCCAAGCCGTAGCCTTTGCCGGACTGAGGCGAATCAATACGCATGAAGGGATCGAAAATGCTGGAGAGCTTGCTTTCTTCGACGCCGGGTCCTTGATCCGCCACGCCAATCGTCCATTCATGCTCACTGCGGGACAACATAACCGATACCTGCATCCCCTGTCCGGAAAACCGCAGCGCGTTTCTGACGATATTGTCCAATGCCCGCCGTATCAGCTCGGCAGCGCCTTTAACGGTATAATCGTCATATTCGCCGGTACTAAGCACGATGTGTACGCCGGGAACCTGCGCTTCATACCGTGCGTCGTTCACCACCGCATTCACCAGTCCAAGCAAATCGAAATACTCTTCGTTATTCCCTGCGGCATTTTCCGCCCGCGACAACGTCAACAATTCGCCGATCATCTTATCCATCCGCTCGGCTTCCCGTTCGATGCGTTGCAGCGAATTTTCTACGTTGTCCTGATTCTGGCGCGCCAGCCCAATGGCCAATTGCAAGCGCGCCAGCGGCGAACGTAATTCGTGCGATACGTCATGCAACAATTGTTCTCTGGCATCAACCAATACCGCCAACCGCCCGGCCATAGCGTCGAAATCCCGGGCAACGTCGCTGATTTCATCATGGCGGCGCCGCATAGCGGGAAATAACCGTACCGACAAGTCCCCCTGAGAAACACGATCGAACCCACCACGCAATTGGCTAAGCGGCCGGGTCAGGTTCCAGGCCATTAGCCAACTGAACAGTAAGCCGCCAAGCCCGCCAAGCCAAATCATCGGCGGTGGAAGATGCAGAAAAAACGGCACTGGTGCGGCGCCCCGTTCAGGCATCAAGTCGTGACGCCAGCGATCGACATTAAAGCGCACCAGATAACGCTGGCCATCTGCAAGCTGCACCACCTGCGTAGTTGCGGTATCCGACAGACCATCGTTCCTGGCGGGCGCATTACCCGGCGGCGGTCGATCGCCCATCGCGCCCGGCTCGCCGCCCGGTGGCGGCATCGGCGCCATCAGCAAATCGTGTTCCGGCGCCTCTGGGGCATAAAAATCCTCATCCTCATCCATCGGAAAGATGCTGATATAACGCCGGGATGCTTCCGGCCAGGACGACATCTCTTCAGACAACGCTGCCATCCCACCGCTATGCAGCGCCTGAACGGCCAGCGAAAGCTGCAACGCAATAACCTGGCGTCCCAGCCGCACCTCCGGCGGCTGGTTGCCATCGCGTTCACCGTAAAACGAGAATCCGACCCACAGCAATTGGGAAATCAGGAAAAAGGTCAGCCATAATCCCAGTAAAATTTTCCAGAACAACCTGCCATGCATGATCAACGAATCCGATAGCCGACGCTGCGCACGGTTTCAATGGTCAAAGTGCACCCATCCAAAAGCGCGAGTTTCTGGCGGATATTACTGATGTGGACATCTACGCTGCGATCGTAGGCCTCACGGCGGCGACCAAGACATTTCTCGGACAACTCATCCTTGGTCACGACTCGCTCGGAAGAACGCATCAACAGCTCCAGCAAGTTAAACTCGGACGCCGTCAGATCAAACGCCTTGCCGCACCATTCGCTGCTGCGGGTAGATGGGTTGATGACCAGATCGCCATAACTGACGGTACTCACGTCCGCCGACGACTCCGGGCGATCTTCGTAGCGACGTAGCACGGCACGCAAACGGGCGACCAGCTCGCGGGGATAGCAAGGCTTAGGTACATAATCATCCGCCCCCATCTCCAACCCGATAACCCGGTCGATGTTGTCGCCTTTCGCCGTCAGCATAATGACGGGTATCTGCCGGTCGCGACGAACCTGCCGCAGGACATCGATACCACTCATATCCGGCAGCATGATATCCAGAATCATGGCGGTATACTGATCGGACATGGCGCCGTCCACCCCTTCCCTGCCAGTCATCACCTGCGAGGTACTGAACCCTTCCGCCGTCAGGTATTCACACAGCATATTGCCCAATTCAGCATCATCATCTACCAGTAAAATTTTCATACCCTATTCCCGTGCGTTTTTCACCGAGTCTATTCTCAAGGCAATGCTTTTTACGCGCAGCCCCATTTACGGAATCCTTACCTTTCACTGAAAAAAAGATTACCTCTTCTGTGCAGCACGGCGGGTACAGTAAGCTGTTTCCGGATTTCACCAGTAAGGACACGTCAGTTTTGAGCACATCCCGCTTACACTCCAGCCGAAAACTGTGGCTATCGGCCTGCCTTTTACTCTTGATGCTGGCTGTAGCCTTTTTCCTGTTTCGCCCTGCGCCGCCCGTGAACTATATCACCACCCCGATTGAACTCCGCGATCTGGAGCAAACCGTGCTGGCGGACGGTACTGTCAACGCCAAAAAGCTGGTCAGTGTCGGCGCGCAGGTGTCCGGCCAGATCAAAGTATTGCCTGTATCGTTAGGGGATCGCGTCCAAAAGGGACAGTTGCTGGCTGAAATTGATGATCTGACCCAACAGAATACCCTCAAGGACAGCGAGGCCGCGCTACAAAACATTCAGGCACAGCGGATAGCCAAACTCGCCACCCAGCGCAACAATCAGCTCGGTTGGCAACGCCAGCAGATGCTGATGCAAAAAGGCGTAGGCGCACAGGCGGATTACGATAGCGCCAAAGCGACGCTGGATACCACGCAGGCGGAGATTGCGGCGCTGGATGCACAAATCATCCAGGCGAAAATCGCGGTGAATACCGCGCAGGTCAATCTGGGTTACACCAAAATTGTCTCACCGATAGACGGCACTATCGTGGCGCTGCCGGTAGAACAAGGCCAGACGGTCAATGCGGTACAGAGCGCGCCCACCATCGCCAAGGTGGCCAATTTGAGCACCATGACCATCGAAGCCAAGATTTCAGAAGCCGACGTCATCAACGTTCGGCCCGGTATGCCGGTCTGGTTTACTATTTTGGGCAACCCGCATAAACGTTATCAAGCGACGCTGCGTGCTATCGAACCCGCTCCCGAATCCATCAGCAGCGAAAGTTCGAGCAGCAGCAGCACATCCAGCAGCACCAGCAGTTCTGGATCCGGCTCCAGCAGTTCATCCAGCACCGCGATTTACTATAACGGCCTGTTCGACGTGGAGAACCCCGACGAAACACTGCGCATCTCGATGACGGCGCAGGTCTATATTCTGTTATCGTCCGCCAGGCAGGTCGCCGTGGTTCCCGTCAGCGCGTTGATTAACCGTCAGGGCAAAACCTTCGTGCAAGTCGTCACTCCGCAGCAGCGGGTGGAACAGCGGGAAGTCGTCACCGGCATCAGCGACAATGCTTACATTCAAATTCTCTCTGGCGCGAAGGCTGGCGAACAGGTCATCATCAGCCAGCAAAGCGGCTCGGCCACCACCTCCTCCCAACCACCGGCACCGCCAATGGGATTCTGACCCATGAGTGAACCTCTGCTGCAACTACGCCAGCTGCATCGCAGCTTCCAGAATGGCGAACAACGGGTTGATGTACTGAAAGACATCAACCTAACGATCCAGAACGGCGAGATGGTGGCTATCGTTGGGGCGTCAGGTTCGGGTAAATCCACCTTGATGAACATCCTCGGTTGTCTCGACAAACCGACCGCCGGCGATTATCAGGTGGCGGGCACCTCGGTGCTGACGCTGGACAGCGATCGGCTAGCGGCATTACGGCGCGAGCACTTCGGCTTCATTTTTCAGCGTTATCACCTGCTTAACGACCTAAGCGTGCGCGACAACGTCGAGATCCCGGCCATTTATGCCGGCGTCGCGCGTCATGAACGCCAACAACGCGCCGGCGCTCTGCTCACTCGCCTGGGGTTGTCGGATAAGCTTGGCAACTCGCCCAACCAACTTTCCGGCGGTCAACAGCAACGGGTCAGCATCGCCCGCGCGCTGATGAACGGCGGGCAGGTGATTCTGGCGGACGAACCCACCGGCGCGCTGGACAGCGCCAGCGGCCAGGACGTGTTGTCGATCCTCCGGGAACTGCACCAGCAAGGCCACACCATCATTATCGTGACCCACGATATGCGTATCGCTCAGATGGCCGAGCGCATTATCGAAATCTGCGATGGAGAAATCATCGCCGATCGCCGGCTGGACAGCGATTCTCACGCCACATTACGTCCCCCCTCCGCCGCCACCAACAGGCCGCTCACCGGTTGGTACGATCGCCTGCAAAACGCCTTCAAGATGGCGTTGCGGGCCATGAACGCCCAACGGATGCGTACCTTCCTCACCATGTTGGGGATCATTATCGGCATCGCTTCGGTGGTATCGGTCGTGGCGCTGGGCAAAGGCTCCCAGCAACAGGTGTTGGAACATATCAACGCCATGGGAACCAGTACGCTGGAGATCTTCCCCGGCAAAGGATTCGGCGATATGCGTTCCGGTGCAATCCAGACCTTGCGCATCAACGATCTGCGGCCGCTGGAACAGCAACCCTATATCCACAGCGTTACCCCAACGGTGTCGACCTCAATCACGCTGCGCTACGCCAACAAAGCGGTATCCGCCAGCGTCAACGGCGTCGGCGAACAGTTTTTTACCGTGCGCGGTTACACACTGACGGCCGGCAACGGTTTTACTGCGCTGAGCGTCGAGCGTCTGGCGCAGGAAGCGGTCATCGATCAAAACACTCGCGACAGGCTGTTCCCGCATGGCGAAAACCCGCTGGGACAGGTGATTTTCCTCGGCACGTTGCCCTGTCGCATCATCGGCGTAGCCACCAAGCTCCAATCGGGGTTCGGCAGCGATGAGAATCTCAACATCTGGCTGCCTTACACCACGGTAATGCGCAGGATGGTCGGCCAATCTTACCTGCGTAGTATTACTGTGCGGGTCAAGGACAATGTGGATCTGAGCGTGGCGGAACAAGGCATTACCCAGGTGCTGACCCGTCAACACGGTAGCCAGGACTTCTTCGTCATGAACACCGACAGTATCCGGCAAACCATTCAGAAGACGACCGCCACCATGACGCTACTGGTTTCCGCCATCGCGCTGATTTCGTTGATTGTCGGTGGGATTGGCGTCATGAACATCATGCTGGTATCGGTGACAGAGCGCACCCGAGAGATTGGCGTGCGAATGGCGGTCGGGGCCAGAACCGGCGATATCATGCAACAGTTTTTGATTGAGGCAGTGCTGGTATGCCTGTGCGGCGGGTTGATCGGCGTGATCCTGGCGTTACTGGCCGGCACCGTCGCCAGCCATCTGAGCAGCGTCACCATGATCTATTCGGCCACGTCGATGGTGGTGGCGTTTGTGTGTTCCAGCCTGATTGGCGTGATATTCGGCTTTTTCCCGGCTCGACGTGCCGCGCAGTTGCAACCGATCCACGCGCTGGAGCGGGAATAATCGTAAAAACAGGCTTGCCGTGATGCGGCGTGCGGCCGGATATCAGCCGAAAACGCCGGTGGAAAGATAACGGTCGCCGCGATCGCAAATCACCGTCACCACCAGGCTGTCAGGCGCCTGTGCCGCAACGCGCAACGCGCCCGCCACCGCGCCGCCGGAGCTGACGCCGCAGAAAATGCCCTCGACCGTCGCCAGTGACCGCATGGTGTCTTCCGCCTCCTGCTGGGAGATATCCAGAATACAGTCCACCAACTGCGGCTGGAAAATACCGGGCATGTACTCCGGCGACCAGCGACGAATCCCCGGAATATGGCTACCTTCCTGAGGCTGTAGCCCAACGGTACAGATACTTTCCCGCTGGCTTTTCAGATAACGGCTGACACCGGTAATGGTGCCCGTCGTCCCCATACTGGAGACAAAATGGGTGATACGCCCTGCGGTCTGACGCCAGATTTCCGGGCCGGTAGAGGTAAAATGCGCCAAAGGATTATCGGGATTATTGAACTGATCCAGCAGTTTGCCCTCGCCCGCCTCCGCCATGTGCCGAGCCATGTCACGCGCCCCCTCCATACCGAGCTGCCGACTGACCAGTATCAGATCAGCGCCGTAGGCACGCATGGCGGCCTGGCGCTCCATGCTCATGTTTTCCGGCATCAGCAACCGCAGGCGATACCCTTTCATGGCCGCCACCATAGCCAGCGCAATCCCGGTATTGCCGCTGGTTGCTTCGATCAGGGTATCGCCCGTTGCAATCTCCCCGCGTCGTTCCGCCTGCTGAATCATGGACAACGCAGCGCGATCCTTCACCGACCCCGCCGGGTTGTTTCCTTCCAGCTTCAGCCAGACTTCGCCGCCGTTCGCCGCCGTCAGCCGCTGTAATTTCACCAGCGGCGTATTGCCAACACATTGTTCAAGCGTGGTCACTCAACCTCCCCGGCACCAACGGCAAACGCGCCTGACGCCAAAAAACAGGCACCGCCAACGCAGTGCCTGTCGAAACTCATCAAAGTAAGGTGATGTTATAGCGACAATAAACGGTCAAGAGAAGGGGCAAAGAAATAGCTGCCGCTCACCGCGCGGGTAAAACGCAACATGTCGTCGCGCTTGCCGTCGCGATCGCCGAACATACTCATCAGTTGCTGCTCGATATTATGCAGGCGGGCGCAGTAGGCGACGAAATACAACCCGTGTTTACCGCTGGCGGTGCCATACGGCAGGCTCTGGCGCAAAATCTTCAGCCCTTTGCCGTCTTCTTTCAGATCGACCCGGCTTAAATGCGATGTCACCGGGCGCTGCTCAGACGACAACTCTTCATTATCCTGCTTGGTTCGACCAATCATCTGTTCCTGCTGTTCCACACTCATACGTTGCAGCTGACGCAGGTTATGCTCCCAACGCTGCACGAATACGTAGCTGCCGCCCGCGCCTGGTTGGGAGTCCGGGATTATCGCGACGTCGCGGCGGGCGTCGCCCTGCGGGTTTTCCGTGCCGTCGACGAAACCGCTCAGGTCGCGATCTTCCACCCAACGGAAACCGTGAGTTTCCTCTTCGATGTTGATGGTATTGCCGAACGCGGCCAGCAATGCCTGCGCCAGTGAAAAGTTCACATCATGCCGCAAGGATTGGATATGAATCAGCATATCGCGCTGAGTCGACGGGGCCAGCCCGTTGCCGAGCGGCATAAACGGTTTCAGTTCGACCGCGCTGTTATCGCAATCCAGCTCACGCCACACGTCGTAGCCAAAGGCAATGACCGCGCCCAAACCGGCATCGGGAAAGCGCTGCTGCAATTCGGTCAACGACTGACAGAATTTGCGGCACCCTTGACGGATGGCATCAAATTCACCCTGTACCATCGCCTCCATAAAAATGGCAAAACGGCGATGCTCCAGCAAAATACCGCTTTGAATTTGTGTCATCTCTTGCGTCCTCACTCGGTGCAGTGTTTTCCACCTCAGCAATGCCATGCCGGGCTGTTATCTCAATGCTGCGATATCAATAAAAACACGAGGCGTGGTCACCACGCCCCAATTAGATTCACATGATATCAAACGATGTTGATGATAACAGGATAACCTTACCAATAAAGGTGCAAAGCGAGGGCGACTGTTTTGGCTACACATGTGTGCACCTGCTGCACATCACTCGCCGCGCGTCGCTTTCATGGGCGGGAGTACCACCTTGATTAACCCGTACAGCACACTGGCCGCCAGCAGCGAATTCAATGCCGGGATCCCCCACGCGGTGAATAATCCGACCGCACTTCCCGCCAGACTTGCCAGCATCGCAGACCACCCGACATATGGCGTGCTATCTGCATCCGGCAGTTCGCCACGTCGGCGACTTTCGTCCAACTGCGCCCGGCTGGTACGCAAGATATAGTAATCCACCAGCATCACCCCGATAATCGGCGGGAAAAACACGCCCAGTAAGGTCAAAAAATCCACAAACCGGTCCAGAATGCCGATCACCGATAAAAAGGTGCCGATAAGCCCGATCAGCAACGTGATGGTTTTGTAGCTGAGTTTTCTGCCGGTGACGCCTTCTACGGCATTGGCGATACCTAATGACGAGGAGTACAGATTAATGTCATTGATGCGCAAAGTGGAAAAAATCACGGTAACCAGCCCGATTCCCCCTGCCGTTTGCGACATGATGGTGACGATATCGGCCGTATTCAGCGCTCTGGCAATCAAAATCGCCAGACCATTGACGACGAACTCGCCGATAATGATCGACAGCATCGTGACCCAAAAAACATGCCGCCCGCGACGGGAATAACGCGTCATATCGGGCGTGATCAGGCTGGCCACAATACACCCCCCCACCACCATGGTCGCCCCGGCGCTCACCGAAATCGCCTCGCCCGCCCCCACGGTTTGCAGTAAGTCGGTAATAGCGTGCCCAGTGAGCGTCATGGTCGAAATATAGCCTACTACCATGATAAACAACGGCACCGCGATCCTGGCGGTATAACGCAAGGCGCTAAAACCAAAGGTGACCAGAAGCGTCAACGCACAACCGGAAAGGGCCGCTGACCAGCCGAACCCCAAGCGATCGCCCAGGGCAAAATTCAGTGATTTGGCGAACACCGCGTTTTGTACGCCGAACCAGCCCAGCAGGCTGACGGCGATAATGGCGCCGATAAATACCGCGCCGAGCCGGCCAAAACCACACCAGCGCGCCAGTAAACTACCGGATAGCCCTTCCTTCATGCCTGCATAACCCAGTCCCAGCGTCACCACACCAAAAATCGCACTGCCGATGGCAATCGCCAAAAATGCATCGCCGAGCGTCATCGCATGCCCCAGCACCGCCCCCAACATGAACTGATCCAGCGCGGTGAGCATACCAATATGAACCAACGCAACATTGAAAAACGGCAACCGAACCGATGTCGGCACCCGACTCACCGGATAATCATCAAGGTTTTCCATATTTCTATCCTTCCTTAAATAAATAAAATGCCCTTTTCAATCAGAGAGTGAGGTATAAAATTTTCCAATCCTCTATTTCGACAATATTCTTCAAATTGATTCAAAGAATGAACGCCGATTTTTTGGTACATGTTGTAAATTCTATTTTCTATTGTTTTATGTGAAACATTAAACTTCCTTGCAATTTCTTTACTTGAAAATCGGCGTAACATTAGAAAGACAACATCAAGCTCAGACTTAGTAAATACATCAATATTAATCGACGTTCTCAGTATTGAAGGTTTTTTCTGATCAATATAAATTAATGGTGACAATGTACTAAATGGTTTGGCGTTCCACATTACACCAATACATTTTTTATCACTATTAAGGATAGGGATTTTTTCACTGACAAACGGTGTTAGCTCATTCTGTCCATACCAGTAATCAGTTTCGATAACGGACACACGCTGCTCGCTGTTTTCTGCTCGCCTATCATGCTCGATAAAATCGTCAGATAACTCAGCCCAACTGGTTGGAAACTCTGCATCCAATCGACCTTCAATACCGAATTTTTTAGGGGTCACAGTGTAAAGGCGGGCCGCGCGGTTCATATAGATATGACGCGAAGCCAAATCTTTTATCCCCCATGGCTCGTTCAACCCTTCAAGAAGGGTGATAAGATTACCGATATAATCACTTTTCACTGATAAAGGCGAATTCATCCTTTTATCCCTATTCCTTACTGTTCGGTCTGATATCAGATAATACTCTTAGCCAGATAATGCCGGGTATATTTATTAGCATAATCAGGTAATTCGCCATACTCCTGATAGCCTAATTTTTCATAAAACCCTTTAGCCTGAAAACAAAAAGTATCAACATACGCCATATGGCAACCCCGAGTCAGCGCTTCTTTTTCCGCTTGTTGCATCAACTGACTACCTAATCCAGTATTACGGTATTCATTACTAACCCAAAGATACTGGACCTCCAACCCACCCCACCAAGTTCTGGCAACCAATCCCGCAACAATAAGACCATCATCATTGATAAAATTCAAAAATAGAGGACAAATATCTACATGCTCATAGTCTTCATTATGTCTCCACAAATTCTCGATAACATACTCTTGCTCTTTCTCATCAGGCTTATCGGTTACATGCAGTTTCACTCTATGCTCCTTCAAATCCACACTCACTTCACAGATGAATAAACAATTTGAATCAAAAAACAGTGCAAAAATCAAGGGTAATCTTTACTCGTTTAAATTTAAACTTATCACGCTACTCTACAGAAAACCCCAATAATATTTATAGACACCAAAAATCTTCGCACCAGGGAAAACATTACAAAAAACAATTTTTTGTATTTTCTTGACACTTCAAAACATATTAATTTAATACCATTTTTTATTTTATGAAAAGAATAAAAAAAAAGACAATGAAATCATTAAAAATAAATCAATTAGCAGTGAAATTAGTTTATCTTTAATGATTCGATGAGGATTTAAACTAATCGATAAAAATGGAGAAATAATATGCACACAAGGAAAAACGACTGGCACTCCGCCGACATTATTGCTGCATTGAGGAAAAAAGGGACATCACTTTCAGCGGTCTCACGAGAAGCCGGATTAAGCTCCAGTACATTGGCAAACGCCTTATACCGCCCTTGGCCGAAAGGAGAATTCCTGATCGCCACTGCATTAGGTATTAATCCGGAAGAAATATGGCCCAGTCGTTATTATGATCCGCAAACCAATACCTTGGTTGACCGTAAAAAACTGATACGCAATACAGCCGATAAATCCCAGGTGCCAACCTGAATTCTATTAATACCAACGGCGATAATTCGCCATACCGTATCCTGCTGGGAAAACACTACGCAGATGGCAGGTAAAAAACATCCGGCTGAATCAAACGCTGCAATAGATTTGATACGGCATACAGATTCAGCAACAACAGTGCGGACAAGAACCGGGACAAGTAGCACCCGGCTCTCAATTATACTGTCATACCGATGAATTACTCGCGCGCCTGTGCGTGCCAGATAATTTTGCTGACGCGCCAGCTTTTCAGAATATCGTCAGACGGCATCAGCCCTTCAGGGCCATTCCAATTACCGGAAAACAGATAGCTGACATTCTTACCCTGAGGGGCGACGCATTCCACGCTGTGTACATCATTTCCTTCGCCAGGACGGCAAGATTCAAACGCCTTCGTATAAAGTGTAGAGAACTCATCGCCGATTCTTACCCCCCAGGCGCTGGCGATATCCTTATCCATTACTTCAACGGTGTTGACTTGGCCTTTGGGGCTGCCGCTGATAACCAGCTTAACGCTGTTATCTTTCAACGCTTCATAAAACGCCACCAGCTTGCCGCCATGCGACTCCATACCGCCGCGCAGGCGATAATCATTATTCAACGCCTTACTCAATTCGGGCTCCAACAGTACTGTCGTCGATGTGATACCGCCAACGCCGCTGTCGGAAACGGATAAATGGCCGCCAAACCAATTGAACGGCGACAGGCTGGACCAGGAAAAACCAGAAAACGTGCTACAGCCGGCCAGCAATAACGGCGCAACCATCAGCAATGGGCGAATCATTCTCACAATCAACTCCTCAACATAAAACCACGCTTGCGCCGGCATACGCCGAACAAGCGAAAACTGATCCTAACCACGTAACGTGGATACAGTCCCAAGCGAGGCTCTGGTCTGCAAACCATTCAGGGCGAAGACCACCACAGCCACGGTGACGACGACAGCGATTGTAATCGCATTCGATATAATTAAACACCGTCGCTCGCATTATCGGTCAGTGACAAGATAGTGGGCATTGACTGAAAGCCGGTTAATGTTAAATCTCACTTCTGTATCAATAAAATTATTCAACCTTTTCATTGAGTTTAGATGTGATATGAACGTCATTTTCTGGTTACGTATCCCCTTGTTTCATCTGTTTTCTGGTGATGTATTTTGTACTCCGTGTATTTCATCCTGTGGCACGGTAAGCGCTGTCCAAGCGCTACTGCCGGTTAGACAAAATCATGCCGATAATATTGTGCCTTCCTTGGCGCGTTATAATGTTCATTACTGAGAATTGCTTTAAAGGAGTAACGCGCTGTATTGTTCAAAATAAACACGTTTTGCCTTTAACCTCGAATGAATTAGGACAAAATCCATATATAGGATCAACGAACATGATTTACCTGGACAACAGTGCCACCACCGTCATGGCACCAGAAGTCCGTGCAACCGTCATTCATTATTTTGATGAATATTTCGCGAATGCTTCTTCTATCAGTCATTATGAAGGCATACGCGCTAATTACTATCTGGAAGAATGTCGGGCTGTTGTGGCGCAATTAATTGATGCAGATGCACAGCATATTTCTTTCAATTCCGGCGCTTCTGAAGCTAATAATACGGTGATCAAAGCGGTTGCTGACTACTATTCATCCCAGGGTAGCGTTCATGTTATTACCAGCGCTATTGAGCATAAATGCTTACTGAATGTCTGTCAGTACCTCAGCCGGTACGGTATTGATATTACCTATATTCCTATCGATCATCTGGGCAAGGTCTGTCTGACATCGTTGCAGGCTGCGATACGCCCTGATACCCGTTTGATTTCAATTATGGCCGCTAATAACGAAACCGGTGTTTTACAACCATTGGATGACATTAGCGCTATTGCACATCAACATAATATTTTGTTCCATACCGATGCGGCGCAGTGGGTGGGCAAACTGCCATTTTCGGTAACACGGTTCAGGCCAGATTTCGTTAGCATCTCAGCGCATAAATTTCATGGCCCAAAAGGTATTGGCGCATTGTATTGCGCCTGCCCGGAAATGATACGTCACTCACCGCTCATCCACGGTGGTGGTCAAGAGTCGGGGCTGCGCAGTGGTACAGTCAATCTGCCTGGCGTTGCCGGAATGGCTAAGGCTGCTGAACTGTTTATTGCCTCTCATCAGCAGCGAGTGGCTAACCAGCAAAAGATGAAGCAGTATTTTATTGATCGTTTACTGACGCATATTCCCGACACCAGAATTAACGGCTGTCGCCAGCAAAGTTTGCCTAATACGGTGAACTTTTCTTTACCAGGAGTCAAAGCCAGCACGTTGTTGAAAAAACTCAAAATGAAGGTCGCACTCAGTAGTGCTTCAGCGTGTCATTCAGCAGAGCAAAAGCCAAGCCATGTTCTGTGTGCCATGGGACTGAACGATGCGGCACTTCAAGGCGCTATCCGGTTAAGCCTTAGTTATACCACTGAGATCGAGGCATTGGACTCCGCGTTAGAACAACTGATCTCCTGTGCACAGAGATTGAGAGGATAGTATGAGAGACATCATACGCCAACGCCGAGTTGCCGAGTTGTGGTTGGCCTGTGTGGCCGCAGGTTGGGGCATCGGTTTTCCTGCAATGAAGCAGGCGGTTAATGAGCATTCGGTGTTGATGGTATTGGGACTGCGCTTTGTGCTCTCCGCATTTCTACTACTGCCGTTCAGTGCCAACAAGCTGCGCAATATGCCGATGAAAACGCTGGCAGCAGGTATAGTGCTGGGCCTGCTGCTTGGCGCGGCGTTTGTTTTTCTTATTTTTGGATTACAGCTGACTACAGCCTCAAACACGGGGTTTCTTGCCGGGCTGAGTGTGATATGGGTACTGCTGCTTTCCGGGCCGTTGGCGGGTAAATTGCCATCGTTTGAAGCGGCACTTGCAACGTTATTTGGTCTGGTTGGCCTGTACTTAATGTCGGATATTCACGGTTGGCAACTA
The DNA here is from genome assembly GCF_014855505.1 of Musicola keenii. Classification (NCBI taxonomy): domain Bacteria; kingdom Pseudomonadati; phylum Pseudomonadota; class Gammaproteobacteria; order Enterobacterales; family Pectobacteriaceae; genus Musicola; species Musicola keenii. The sequence goes on from NZ_JAAWVW010000016.1 coordinate 88,145, forward strand.
CAGTGGGGCGACACTTTAGTGGTGATTGGCTCGGTGTTCACCGCCATACACATCATGGCTCTCGATAAGTTAAGTACGCACCATGACAATATGATTCTGGCGTTTTTACAGATCGCTACCATCGCACTCGTTATCATGGTTATCCAGTATTCCAGGTGGGACGCCGTATTACCGGCGATGTGGGACAGTAGGCTGGTGCTTGCTGTCTTCGTTACGGCGATCTTCTCGACGGTGATTGCCTTCTGGGTTCAGACCCGTTATCAGCGTTATACCACACCGACTCGTGCGATTCTGATTTACAACCTTGAACCCGTATTCTCGGCGCTGTTTGCCGTCTGGCTATTGCGTGAAACGTTGTCGGCGAATATTTTGCTGGGCGGGGGCCTGATTCTGCTGGGCATGTGTCTTCCGGGTATGATAACCACATTCACCCAGCGCTATAGCAAAGAGAAGAATATTGCGATAAGCGACTGATTGAGACCATGACGTTGGGGTGTGACACATTAACCGGCCGGTGTGGTATTACAGTGGTGTGATGACGGCAAGCGACTGAACCGACTGTATCGCCAGATAAATCACTTTTCGTAGCGAATCAGAGAGCGTTCAGAATTCTGTGTCACGTTAAAAATTCTACAGCGTCATCACGTTATTTAGTCGCCCTTCAAAATAAATGGCCAACTGTGACAATGTCAAATTCCAGCTCTGGATGGGCATTGTC
>NZ_JAAWVW010000017.1:0-88776 GCF_014855505.1 Musicola keenii
TATAATTTATTGGTTATATTATATTTGTAGCCAAGATAATCAAAGGATATAGTATTGTTTTGACTTGATGCTGCTTCAGATATGTCTTTGACAAATGTTTTTTTATTTATATTTATTTTCGCTTGAAATAGGATTTCTCTTATCCGTTCAAATATGGTTTCGTGTCTTTTTGTTGTTAATATAAATATGTCGTCAACATATCTAGAATAATAGTAAACCCCAGGAATTTCCTTTATTCCTTCATCAATGTCTCGCATGAATATTTCAGATAAAACGGGGCTTAGTGATAGCCCCCTTGGTAATCCAATAAAGTTTAATCTAGACAGTGTTTTAAGTAGCATAATGGATTTTGATGATAAAAGTTTATCTCGTTCTAATTTTTCTAAGATTTTTTCATAGCTAATTGATTCATAGAAACTTTTTATATCTATTTTTATTATACCATAACTTGATGTGGTTTCTAATAGTCTTAACACCTGCTCACATATGTCATCTCTTATTTGAGTTTTTATTTTATATAATCTTTTTATATCGTGAGAAATTTTTTTCAGAGCATAGTGTTCTTCAGGCACATTGGCGAAGTATACTGTTTTACCATTGATTTCTTTTTTTTCGATGGATGAAAAACAGAAATCATCGGCTGTTATTTTATTTGAGTATGATTCAAGTATTTTTTCATATTCAGAGCTATCTCTACCCAAGGAGTACTTAATTATTTCATTTATAGTCGTCACCCTTAAAAGGGATTTTTTAGTGAAATCTTGTCTTAACATGTTGTTGTGATAACTTTATGTAAAATTGATATGGCTGCACTTAAAGACATTGCTGCTATTATATAATAATGAACTAGTTCTAAATGCTGATATATATTTTTTTGATAAAAATACTCAAATGAACATGATTTGTTTATATTATTTTTTGCGATGACATAATCAACTTTATCGTGATTTACTCTGTTATCAGATATTACATCGTTATATTCTTGAAGTGATTTTTCATAATCTGTTTTTGATAGAGAATTTTTTTTGGCCTCGATACTTCTAGATATTTTATTTATTCGAATGGCTGAGTCATTTAGTTTTTCAACCTCAACATCTAATCTGGCAGAGGATAATGTAATTGATAATACTAAAGTAATTAGAGATGTTGTTACGGTAAAAATCCAATTAGGGACGTAAATGTCTTCGATAAAAAAAGGTTGAACACTTGAAACATTGCTTGTTTTTTCAAAAATCGATAGTAATATCAATACTATAGAAAGTGATGATATAGAAAAAAGAGACCACCAAGTTCTTTTTGAAAGCCGTCTGGCTTTATTAAACCTAGCATAAGCTACTATTTTAGTGTCCTTGAAAAGTGCATCATATAATTCAGTTGTCATCATGGTTCCATATGAGTTTGTATGTATTTCTTTCACAACCACATAAATTAATGATGCCGTATGATACTCATGTTTTCAAACGAAACATTGACCTGAATATAGGGTTCTGAACACCCCCAGCGTCTTCACATTGCTGGCGCGCTGGCCATGTGGCTCGGCACGCGGGCCTATCGCCCGGCAACTCAACTGACTGGGGTAGGAGGAAAGGACGTCAATTTAACCTATCCGGCGGCAACATAACGCGATGGAACCGGATATTTTGCAGGGAAATGCGGGGGAGGGATGAATGGATGACGCCGCCCTGCGCGCCGCGCCGGGCAGCGTAAGATCACGCATTCAGCGCGGCGAAGGCGCGGCGAATATCCTCTTCCGGCAACCGGATGCCGATAAACACCATCACACTCTCGCGGGGTTCATCCTCGCGCCAGGCCCGATCCCAGTCGGCGCTGTACAGCCGCTGCACCCCTTGAAACAGCAGACGCCGGTCGTCGCCCGCAATCGACAATACGCCTTTGTAACGCAGCAAGTTGTCGGCGCAGTTCACCAGCAGTTGCTCCATCACCGCTGAGACCGCGGCGATATCGACCGGATGTTCCAACCGCACCACCAGCGAGGCGATGGCGTTATCCGGCTCAATCAGCGGCCGAAAACGCGGCAGGGAGAGCGGTAGCCGGTCATTGAGCATAAAACCGTCCACCCCGAAGATCGCCCGGTGGTCAATCAGGCCGTTGACCACCCGATGGAGCGTGGCGCGCGCATTGATGCGCGCCAGCCTCGCTTCCAGCGCCGGCGTCTCCCCGGCCAGATCGGTCTTGGTTAATAACAGACGGTCGGCATAACCCACCTGAGCCTGCGCCACGGTATGTCGGCTCAGCTGTTCGTCGGCATGTACCGCGTCCACCAACGTGATGACGCCGTCCAGCAAAAAGCGCTGGCTTAAACGTTCGTCGGAAAAAAAGGTCTGAATCACCGGGCCTGGATCGGCCATGCCGGTGCACTCAATCACCAGCCGGTCAAACGTCAGTTCACCGCGATCGATGCCGTCCAGCAGGTCATGCAAGGCATCCGATAGCTCATTGGCGCTGCTGCAACAAATGCAGCCGTTGCTGAGGGTCGTAATGCGGGTCGCCCGATCGCCCAGCAAGCTGTCGTCGATGGCAACCGCGCCGAATTCGTTTTCAATCACCGCAATTTTTTCACCGTGATCGGCATACAACAGATGCCGCAGCAGCGTGGTTTTTCCGGCGCCGAGAAAACCGGTGAGGATGGTCGCGGGCAAGGATGTGGTCATGGGAACAACTCCTTTACGCTCAATGCAGTCTTAGCAGCGACATCGCCACTGCCGGGGCCGACTGATAAAAAAATACCGCCCGAAACGGGCGGACAATACAGAATGGCGATAGCACGACCGCCGACCGCGGTCACGCCTCAGGATGGGCCGAGCCGTCAGGCATCACATCAGCAGCAGCGGAAACCGCCTTTACCGCTGCCGCCGTAGCGCGCCTGCTGCCGCTCCCGGAAAAACGCTTCGTAGGTCATCACATCCTGATCCGGGTGGTTGGTTTTCATATGCTGCACGTAGTTATCGTAATCCGGGATGCCCACCAGCATTCTGGCGGCCTGCCCCAGATATTTTCCCGCCTGCCCAAGATTTCCGAACATATCGCCCCCCTCTTTGCATCAACGCCGACAGGCCCTTACAGGCGCCTGTCGGCGACATCATCATCCCACGGCTATCAATGATGGGACGATATCTTCACACCACCTTCCGGCACCGGTACATAGGGTGTTTCCCGGTCGGAGCGATCAGACTGGCTACGCCCCTGCAACGCGGTACGGATACCATAGAAGATTATGCTATAGACCACGATCAGGAACAAAACGCTCAACACGGCATTAGTATAGTTGTTGACGACGATGTGCTGCATGTTGGCAATTTGCTGCGCACTCAGATCGGTACCTTCGGCGATACGCTGTTTATAGGCGCGCGCCAGATATAAGAAACCTTCCAGCTGCGGGTCGTTGCTGAACAGCTTCAGCCCCAACGCCCAGGTGGTGCAGATCAACAGCCATACCGCCGGCAGCATCGTCACCCAAATGTAGCGCGTGCGCTTCATCTTGATCAGCACCACAGTGCCCAGCACCAGCGCCACTGCCGCCAGCATCTGGTTGGAGATGCCGAACAGCGGCCACAGGCTCTTGACGCCGCCCAGCGGATCCACCACCCCTTGATACAGCAGGTAGCCCCACAGGCCGACACAACCGGCAGTACCGACGATACCGGCAACCAGCGAATCGGTTTTCTTGAGGAACGGGACGAAATTGCCCAACAAATCCTGCAGCATAAAGCGGCCGGAACGGGTGCCCGCGTCCAGCGCGGTCAGGATGAACAGCGCTTCGAACAGAATACCGAAGTGATACCAGAAGCCCATGTTGGCGCTCGGGATAATCTGGTGGAATACGTGAGCGATCCCCACCGCCAGCGTCGGTGCGCCACCCGCACGGTTAAGGACTGACGGCTCGCCGATGTCCTTCGCGGTTTGCAGGATTTGATCCGGCGAAATCACAAAGCCCCAGGAACTGACGGTGGCCGCGGCGTGCGTCGTCACATCCTGCAATTGCGCCATGATCGCCGGCGCGTTGGCGCCGCCCAGCTCGTGCAGGTTAGGCATGGTGATGCCGAGCCCCACCGGCGGGGTGTTCATGGCGAAGTACAGGCCCGGTTCAATGATCGACGCGGCGACCAGCGCCATAACGGCGACGAAGGATTCCATCAGCATCGCGCCGTAGCCGATAAAGCGGGCGTCGGTTTCATTCGCCAGCAGCTTCGGCGTAGTGCCGGAGGCGATCAGCGCATGGAAGCCGGATACCGCGCCGCAAGCGATGGTAATAAACAGGTAGGGAAACAACGCGCCTTTCCACACCGGCCCGGTGCCATTAATGAACTGTGTCATGGATGGCATTTTCAGCTCAGGGTTGATGATCACGATGCCGATCGCCAGACCGACGATTACCCCGATTTTCAGGAACGTCGCCAGATAATCACGCGGCGCCAGAATCAGCCACACCGGCAGCAGCGCGGAAACAAACGCATAGCCGATCAGCGCAAAGGTGATGGTGGTGTCTTTGAAGGTCAGCGCCGGGCCCCAGTACGGGTCGTGGGCGATGACGCCGCCGAACCAGATCGCCAGCAGCAGCAACACGATGCCGATCACCGACACTTCCCCCACCCGTCCCGGACGCAGGAAGCGCATATAAATGCCCATGAACAGCGCAATCGGCACGGTGGAGCAGACGGTGAACACACCCCACGGGCTTTCCGCCAGCGCTTTCACCACGATCAACGCCAGCACCGCCAGGATGATGATCATGATCAGGAAACAGCCGAACAGCGCGATGGTGCCGGGCACCGGCCCCATTTCCTCTTTGATCATTTCACCGAGCGACACACCGTTGCGGCGGGTGGACATGAACAGCACCATAAAATCCTGTACCGCGCCGGCTAATACCACCCCGGCCAGCAGCCACAGCGTGCCGGGCAGGTAGCCCATCTGAGCCGCCAGCACCGGGCCGACCAACGGCCCCGCGCCGGCAATAGCGGCAAAGTGGTGGCCGAACAACACATTGCGGTTGGTCGGCACATAGTTGAGCCCATCGTTATTGACCACCGCCGGTGTGGCGCGGTTGGCGTCAAGCTGCATCACCTGGCGGGCGATATACAGGCTGTAATAACGGTAAGCGACCAGATAGACGGCCACGGAAGCCACGACGATCCACATCGCGCTGACGTGTTCGCCGCGACGCAGCGCGACGACACCAAGGCAGCAGGCTCCAATGAAGCCCAACAACGCCCAGGGGAGATGCTTGAGAAGTTTATCTTTCATCATCTTTCACTCTTTTTATTAGTAACCTGTCGCGACAATAATCAGCCTGACAGTCAGGTAACAGCGGAATTTGGCTTAGCGGTCGGATAGGCCGACGACCGGTCGCATACCGAAATGAGTGGCGATGATAGGGAGGGCAAGTGACGAGAAATCTCCGGCGATAAGAAAGCGTGCGGATGGCGGCGCAGGAGAAAAACCGGCCGCCGGGACAGGCAGCCGCCACCGCGTCAGCGGCGCCCATCACAGCGGAACGACGCTGGTGCGTTATCCTTTCAGGCCGAGCAACTGCTTGAGGGTTTTTAGATAGCGACGGCTGACCGGCAGCATCTGCCCGCCCTTCAGCACGATTTCGGCCTGGCCGCTCTCCTCCAGCCTGATTTCACGCAGAAAATCCATATTCACCAGATACTGCCGGTGGCAACGCACCAGCGGCGTGCGGCTTTCCAGCGTTTTCAGGGTCAGCTCGGTAAAGCACTCTTCCCCCTGCAAGCCAGTGACGTAAACCCCGCTCTGCCGTGAACTGGCGAATTGTACTTCGCTGGCTTTCATCAGGTAGATACGGCTGTGCCCGGTACAGGGTATGTAATCCAGGTGGCACTGATGCCCGGCCAATTGGTCAATATTCTGCGCCGGGCGTTCCCGGTGCAGGTTGTTCAGGGTCTTGGCCAGGCGCGGCGGATCGATCGGTTTGAGCAGATAGTCGAACGCCTGCTCCTCAAACGCCTTGATGGCGTATTCGTCATACGCGGTAATAAACACGATATAGGGCATGTTGGCCGGGTCGATCATGCCGATCATCTCCAGCCCGCTGATGCGCGGCATCTGAATATCCAGGAACACCACATCGGGATGCAACCGGTGGATGGCGCCGATGGCTTCCACCGCGTTGGCGCACTCGCCCACCAGTTCAAGCTCGCTGTCCTGCTCCAGCAAACAGCGCAGGTTGTCCCGCGCCAGCGGTTCATCATCTACAATCAGTACGGTCAGCATAGCTGGCTTTCCTCACAAGGCAGGGTCAGATGGATGCGGGTGTAACAGTCGGGCTCGCACTCCACGCTCAGGCCATACTCATTGCCGTAGCGGCTGCGGATACGTTTATCCACCAGATTCATCCCCAAACCGGTACAGTTAGAGCTCGGCTGGTATAGGCCGGCATTATCCTCAATGCTCAACAACAGGCGATCCCCCTGCTGACTGGCGCTGATGGTGATGATACCCGTGCCCAGCAAATGCGCAGTACCGTGCTTGATGGCGTTTTCCACCAGCGGTTGTAGCGAAAACGCCGGCAACCGCATGCTCATCAGCGCCGATGGCACATCAAAACGAATCTGCAACCGCTCCTGAAAACGCGCCTTTTCAATCTGCAAGTAAGCATTCACATGTTCGAGTTCGTCAGCCAGCGTGACCACCTCTGCGGAGCGTTTGAGGTTCTTGCGAAAAAAAGTCGAGAGCGACTGCACCAACTGACCGGCCTGATCGCTGTCGCGGCGGATCACCGCCAGCAGCGTGTTGAGCGCATTAAACAGGAAATGCGGGTTGACCTGGGCGTGCAGCAGTTTGATTTCGGACTGCGTCAACATCTGCTTACTGCGCTCGTACTGCCCCGCCAGAATCTGCGCCGCCAGCAGCCGGGCAATCCCTTCCCCCAGAGTACGGTTGATGGAGCTGAACAGGCGGTTTTTGGCTTCGTACAATTTAATGGTGCCAATCACCTGATGATTCTCGCCGCACAGCGGGATCACCAGCGTCGACCCTAAACGACAGGTCGGCTGCAACGAACACTGATACGGGGTTTCATTACCGTCGGCGTACACCACTTCGTTATTTTCGATAGCGCGTCGGGTATGGTTGGAGGCGATCGGCGTGCCCGGCAGGTGATGGTCGTCGCCGATGCCGATAAACGCCAGCAGCTTCTCGCGATCGGTAATCGCCACTGCGCCGATATCCATCTCCTGATAGATCACCTGCGCCACCCGCATACTGTTTTCTTCGTTGAACCCCTGATGCAGGATCCCCTCGGTACAGGCGGCAATTTTCAGCGCCCGGGCGGAAAACGCCGAGGTGTATTTTTCAAACATGGCGCGCCGATCCAACAGGATGCGCATAAACATGGCGGCGCCGATGCTGTTGGTGACGATCATCGGCGCGGCGATATCTTTAACCAGCTTCAGCGCGTCATCGTAGGGGCGCGCCAGCGCCAGAATGATCGCCATTTGCAGTATTTCGGCGATGAAGGTCACGCCGGCCACGGTGAGCGGGTTAAACAGCCGGTCGATCCGCCCCCGCCGCATCAGTTGGCGGTGCATCATACCGCCCAGCAATCCTTCGACGATGGTCGACACCATGCAACTGAATGCGGTCATCCCGCCTAATGAATAGCGATGCAGCCCGCCGGTCAACCCCACCAGCGCGCCTACGCCCGGCCCGCCGAGCAAGCCGCCCAGTACCGCGCCGATGGCGCGCGTGTTGGCAATAGAGTCTTGAATATGCAGGCCGAAGTAAGTGCCCATGATGCAGAACATGGAGAACATCGCATAACACAACAGCTTGTGCGGCAACCGCACCGTGACCTGCATCAGCGGGATAAACAGCGGCGTTTTACTGAGCAGATAGGCGATAACCAGATAAACGCACATCTGCTGAAGCAACAGTAAAACCAGTTTGAATTCATACATGATAAAAACCCCGAACGGGGAAGCAGCCAGAACGCAGAGAATACCTTGGGAACCTACCCTAACACAAAGGGGATGCGTTGCTTTGCGCGGCATCGCGTCATTCACATCACGCTGTTCCCGTTGGCGCCGGCCCGGCTACGCTCGGTCGCGCTGTTTCACCCCATCCCGACATGCAGGGCCATCATGCGCAACGCGGCACCGGCGGAGTACGTACAACAATCAAGCCATCCTCTACACCTTCTCCGCCTAACCCGCATCACCAAACAGGATGAGGGTGATACCGAGACACCGGCTGACGCTGCGATCAGCGGATTTCATTGACATACATGAAGTTCCCGGTGGTGAAACGGTGATGGGCCAGGATCACCGGCATCGCGCTCTGATCGAACGAGATTTCGTCAATCACCATCATCGCTTGCGGCGCCTGCAGTTCCAGCAACCGGCAGTCCTCTTCGCTGGCAAGCTCGGCGGTAATCTGCTCCCGCACCGCCGCCACCCGAATGTCGTAGCGATCCATCAAAAAACGGTACAGCAACGGCGGCACCGCATCCTGCGACGGGAAGTCCGGCAAGCGGGCTTCCGGCAGCACCATGGTTTCATGCATCACGGGCGCGCCGTCTATCTTGCGTAACCGCTTGAGGTAAATCACGCTGTCGCCCGGCTGCAACTTCAGCTTTTCCACCTCCTGCTCGGTGGCCAGCGCCCGGTGATAATCCAGCAGGAGAGTGTGCGAATTGAGCAACCGGCCATCCTTGCCGTGCAGGCGAAAATAGCGGAAGAAATGGCTCAGGTTATGCAGCGGCGCCCACCCGGTCACTACCGTGCCGGTTTTACGACGGCGCATCAGCATCCCTTCAGTGGTCAGCGCCGCCAGCGCTTTGCGCACCGTGCCCACCGACACGCCGAAATCTGCCGCCAGCGCGTTCTCGCTGGGCAGTACCGTACCGGCGGCCAGTTCGCCCACCAGAATCGATTCGCTGATGTAGCGCTTCACCACCTCATAACGCGGGGCGCCTTCAAACTCCTCAAGACGCCCAAAACTCACGGCATCCTGCTCGTCAGATCGTTTCATTATCATGAATAATTACCTATTGACCGGCTCGCCAACCTGCATTATCTATAAACTATATAGAAATACAACAGAGTGAGCACGACATGAGTGTGACCGCCCCCTTTCAGCAGGCGCTGAGCGCAATTGCTGATGATACAGACGCCATTTTACAGGATCTGAGCCAGATGCTGGCGGTGGATACCAGCTTCCCACCCGGCCTGGGTTATGGCGCGTTCGCCGCGTTGATGGAGTCGCTGCTGGCGCCAATGGGGTTTCGCTTTCAGCGGGTGTCGGTGCCCGAATCCCTGTGGCGTTCGCCGGACGGCAGCGCACGCGGCGAGCGTGTCAACCTGCTGGCTACCCTGCCCGGCGAGGCGGCGGAAAACTGTAACCTCTATTTTCACGTTGATACCGTACCGCCGGGTGATGGCTGGCATTACCCGCCGCTGGCGCTGAGCCAAGACGGCGAACGGTTGATTGGCCGCGGCAGCGCCGATATGAAAGGGACGATTGTCGCCACCTTAGCTGCGCTGCGTGCAGCGCAAAAGTTTCGCCTCACACTGCGTTTCAACCCGGTATTACTGCTGTGCACCGATGAAGAGGGCGGGCTGTATCCCGGCATTCGCTATCTGGCAGAACAACAGTTATTTCAAGGCCATATGTTGAGTTTCAACGGCGGCGCGGCGCCGCGTATCTGGGCCGGTTGTTTCGGCAGCCTAGACGTGGTGATCCGCGTGACGGGGCGCTCGGCGCATTCCGGCGACCCGGTGGGTGGCATCAACGCCATCGAGGAAAGCCTGCCGTTGATGAACGCGCTGATGGCGCTGAAACAACAGGTTGAACAGCGCGCCTCCGCCATGCCGTCGCCGCCGCATTTTGCCGGCAAACCGTTGACCTCCCGCCTGACGCTGGCGGTAGCGCACGGTGGCAGCAAAGGCTCCACCCTGCCGGAGCGTTTTGAACTGCTGGTCAACCGTCGCTATGCCCCCGAAGAGCCGTTCGACGCCGTCTGGCAGGAATTGACCGACTGCATTACGCAATCGATGTCGTCCTCCGCCGCGCTGAGTACCGAATACCACCTGATCGGCCACTTGGCGCCGGTCAGCGACCCGACCGGGCCGCACTGGCCGCGCTGGCAGCACGCGCTCAGCCTAGGGTTCGGTTTCCGCGCCGAGGAATTCGCCGCCTGGGGTTCCTCCACCAGTTCCGATATGGGATGGGTGCAACAGGCAGGCATTCAGGAAATTCTTTTAGGGGGTCTGGCGCGGCCGGACAACCACATTCACGCCGCCAATGAGTACACCACCATGCCGGACGTCATCGCCTTATCTCAATCCATTCTGGCCTATCTGGCCGAGGATTTTTCGCCAACCCAGGGTAATTAAGTAACAGAAAACCAACAACAATTGACAGATAACAGACAGAGGAAACCGCGATGTGTGCAATGAAAGGAATAAACCGACGGCAGTTTATTACCAACACCACGCTGATGACCGGCGCAGCTATGCTGCCGTGGTCATTCCATGCCAGCGCGGCCGATGCCAGCGTCATGACGGCGGGAGGCACGCCGCAGAAAGGCGGCATCCTGCGCATCAGCGTCGATCAGGCCATCAATATGCTCAACCCGCAGCAGGCGCGCGTGAACCCCGAGTATCTGCTGGCTGAACTGCTCTACAGCGGCCTGACCCGGCTGACGCAGGAGATGAAGGCCGAACCGGATTTGGCCGCCAGCTGGCAGCCCAATGCCGACCTGACGCAGTGGACGTTTACGCTGCGCCCCAACCTGAAATTCAGCGACGGCACGCCGTTGACCGCCGACGACGTCGTCGCCAGCCTTTCCGCCATTCTGGATCCGAAAAACGCCTCGCCGGGGATGCGTAACATCGGCCCGATTAAGGCGCTGCATGCCGACGGCACCGATAATGTCGTGATCGTCACCCAAGCACCCTATGCCGACCTGCCGGTCATGCTGGCCTACCCGGACGCCAAAATCGTCCCCGCCGCCATCGCACAGGGGCAACTGGCCCGGCTGTCCAAAGAAGCATTGGGGGCCGGCCCGTTCATGCTGGCGTCGTATGAGCCCGAGCGCAAAATCGTGGTGAAACGCAATCCTCACTACTACGACCCGAATCGCCCTTATCTGGATGGCATAGAGATCGTGGTCTACCCGGACGCCATCGCCGAAAGCTCCGCGCTGATCGCCGGCGACACCGACTTGATGATGGCCGCGCAGCCGAGCGAGTTCAAACGCCTGTCCGCCGCCTCCGGCATCCAGCCGCTGCGCGTGCCGTCGGGCCAGTTCCTCAATATCAATATGGGCTGCGACCAGAAACCCTTTAACGACGTGCGGGTACGCCAGGCGCTGGCGCTGTGCATCGACCGCAAGGCGATGGTCGATTTCGTCGCCGACAGCTACGGCACCCCCGGCAACGATACCCCGATCAACGCCTCGTACCCCTGGTATCGCAATATGCCGCTGCGCCAGCCCGACTATGCCAAAGCCAAAGCGCTGCTGGCGGAAGCCGGATACCCGGATGGGCTGGATTTGACATTGATTGCTTCCGACAAACCCGCCTCCCGTACCCAGTTGGGGATCGCGGTACGTGAAATGGCGAAGCCCGCCGGTTTTCGCATCAACGTGCAGACCATGGCCCACAGCACCTACCTCGACCAGGTGTGGAAGAAAGGCAACTTTTACGTCGGCTTCTACAATATGCAGCCGTCGCCGGATGCGGTGTTCTCGCTGCTCTACACCTCCGATGCCGCCTGGAACGAAACCCGCTGGAACAATGCCGATTTTGACGCCGCCGTCGCCGGCGCCCGCGGCACCACCGACGACATCAAGCGCCGGGAATTCTATGGTAAAGCGCAACAACTGATGCACGAACAGGTACCGTCGGTCATCCCGGCCTTCTTCAACCTGCTCTCCGCCAGCCGTGATTATGTGCACGGTTATGCCCTGCATCCGCGCGCCGCCGTGTTCCGTCTCGACCATGTCTGGCTGACGGCGCAGGCGCCGGTTCGCCGAAGCTAAGCTGAGGAGCCGCCGTGAGCGCGAGTTATCTGTTAAAACGCCTGCTGTTGGTGATCTACACCCTACTGGTGGTGTCCGTGCTGGTGTTCGGCATTACCCAGTTGCTGCCTGCCGATGCGGCGGTCACGCTGCTCGGCCAACACGCCACCCCCGAGGCGCTGGCGGCAGTCAGGGAACGTCTCGGGCTGGACGCGCCCGCCTGGGTGCAATACGGGCACTGGCTGGCGGCGGCGTTGCACGGCGATTTCGGTGTCTCCATGCGTACCAATCTGCCGGTCGCGCCCACGTTGCTCACGGCGTTATCCCGCTCGCTGCTGCTGGCGGCGTGCGCTCTGTCGTTGATGCTGCTGGTGGCGCTGCCGCTCGGCGTCTGGGCGGCAGTCAGAAAAGGCAAACTGGCGGACGTGTTGGTCAGCGTGCTGTCTTACATCGGTATTTCCTTTCCCGAGTTCGTCACTGCCACGCTGATGCTATTGCTGTTCGCCGATATCTGGCAGTTGCTGCCGGCGACCGGTTACGTCCCGCTCAGCGAGAACCTGATTGACGGCGTGCGCCATCTGGTGCTGCCGTCGGCGACGGTAGCGATGATTCTGGTGGCGCACGTCTCACGCATGGTGCGCTCGGAGATGGTCGACGTGCTGCATACCGACTACATCCGAGCGGCCTGGCTGAAAGGGCTGTCGCGGCGCCGCATCCTGTGGCGGCACGCACTGCGCAACGGCCTGTTGCCAGCCATCACCATCGTGGCACTGGACGTGGGCTATTTGCTGGGCGGCATCGTGGTGGTGGAAGAAATTTTCGCCATTCCCGGCATCGGCCGGGAGCTGATCGTCGCGGTGCAGGCGCGTGACCTGCCGACGATTCAGGGCGGCGTCATGATCCTGGCCTCCACCTATGCGGTCGTTAATTTTCTGGCCGACCTCGCCTACGCCATGCTAGACAAGCGGATTCAATATGTTTGACGTACTCAAAAAACTGCTGCATACCCCGCAGGGCATCGCCGGGGTCAGCGTCCTGCTGCTGGCGCTGCTTGTCGTTTGCGCCGGCGTTCATCTGGCGCCTGCCGACCCGGAGGCTATCTCGATTCTGGCGCGCTATAAGGCGCCCAACGCCGCGCACTGGTTCGGCACCGATCAACTGGGGCGCGACATCTTCAGCCGGGTGCTGGTCGGCGCCCGCACCACCATTCTTTATTCGCTGCTCGCCACCACGCTGGCGATGGTCATCGGTTCGGTCATCGGCACCGCCAGCGCCTATCTGGGCGGCCGGATGGACGAAGGCATCATGCGCACCATGGATGCCGTGATGTCGATCCCCAGCCTGCTGTTTGCCTTGCTGATCGTCAGTACGTTGGGCCAGAGCAGCCTGAATGCGGTGCTGGCCATCACCATCGCCTTTGTGCCGGGCATGGTGCGCATCGCCCGCAGCGTAGCGTTGGCTGCACGCCAACAGGATTACGTCAATGCCGCCATCGCCCGCGGCGAATCCGCTGGCTATATCATCCTGCGGGAGATGCTGCCGAATATCGTGGCGCCCATCATCGTGGAATCCACCATTCGCGTGTCCTTCGCCATCATGCTGTTCGCTACCCTGAGCTTCCTGGGGCTGGGGGCGCAACCGCCGCAGCCGGAATGGGGGCTGATGGTGTCCGAAGCCCGCGCCTACTTCTTCAACGCACCCTGGATGATGCTGATCCCTGGGCTGGCGATCGCCATCGTGGCGATCGGTTTCAACCTGCTCGGCGACGGGCTGCGCGATGTTCTGAATCCGAGGAGCCACTGATGCACAAGCACGACGCAGCGATACCCGCTGACGCAACGGCGCCGACGAAAACCGCCGCACCGGTGCTGGCGGTCAGGGATTACAGCCTGGACTACACACTGCCGGACGGCTCGTATCTGCCGGTGCTGCGGGATATCACCCTGCACGTAAACCGCGGCGAAGTGATGGGGCTGGTGGGCGAATCCGGCTCCGGCAAAACCACGCTTGGCTGGGCGATTATGCGCTGGCTCGCCGGTAACGCAGTGGAGCGCACCGGCGAGATTCACCTCGGCGCGTTGAACCTGCGCACCCTGGCGATGGACAAACTGCACGCGCTACGCGGCGGAAAACTGGGGATGATTTTTCAGGATCCCAGCGCCTCGCTCAACCCCACCCTAACGCTGGGGGAACAAGTCACCGAGGTGCTACGCCGCCACCGCCGCCTGAATGCCAAAGAAGCACAGCAATATGCCGAAACCCTATTACGCGATGTTGACCTAAAACATCCGGCGCAGATGATGCAACGCTACCCACATCAGGTCTCCGGCGGCGAAAAACAGCGCATCCTGATCGCCACCGCCTTCGCCTGCCAGCCCGACTGCCTGATTTTCGACGAGCCCACCACCGCGCTGGATGTGATCAGCTCAGCGCAGATCCTGGCGCTGTTTGAACGGCTGCGGGAAGAAACCGGTGTGGCGGCGTTGTACATTTCCCACGATCTGGCACTGGTTTCCCGCGTCACCGATCGTGTCTGCGTGCTGGAAAAAGGCCGCATCGTTGAGCAGGCACAATCCGGCCAACTGTTTAGCGCGCCACAGCACGAGTACACCCGTCGGCTAATCGCCGCGGTGCCTAATCCGTCGTTACGTTTGTTGGACGAAACCGCGCCCTCGCCGCAACCGCTACTCACTCTGAGCGACATCACTATTCAGTATGGCCATCACCGGCTGCTGGATAAGTTGCTCAGGCGGCAACCGAACCAGACCCGGGCCGCCAACGCAGTCTCGCTGACCGTACACGAAGGCGAGATTTTAGGGATCGTCGGCGAATCCGGCTCTGGCAAATCGACACTGGCCAAAGCCGTCACCGGCCTGGTGCCCTTTAGCGGCGAGCTGGATTTTCGCGGTTACAGTCTGTTCGGTCGGGCGCAGATGGATAAAGACTACCGCCGCCGAGTGCAGATGATCTTCCAGCACCCGGACGCCTCGCTTAATCCGCGGATGCGTATCGGCGACATCATCGCCCGCCCGCTGCGGCTGTACGGCCTGCCCAACGGCGAAACCGAAGCGCAGGCCGTCGCCCGGCTACTGGAGGAAGTCCGCCTGCCGGCATCGATGGCGTCACGCTATCCCCATGAACTGTCCGGCGGCCAAAAGCAGCGGGTGGCGATCGCCCGCGCCTTCGCCCACCCACCGGAGCTGGTGATTTGCGACGAGATCACCGCCGCGCTGGATGTCTCGGTGCAAGCCACCGTGATTGAACTGCTGCTGGAACTGCGGCGACGCTACGGTACCGCCTACCTGTTCATTACCCACGATCTTAACCTGATCCAGCAAGTCGCCCACCGCATCGCGGTGATGTATCGCGGCGATCTGCTGGAGGTTCTGCCAGGCCACGCCATGACAGAGCAGGCGCAACACCCTTACACCCGTGCGTTGCTGTCCGCCATTCCGACGCCCGATGCCTTATCACCGGCCTTACCCTCATACACTGAATGAAACCATCATGACGAAAGAACAGTTACTACAGAGCATCGATACCGAATTTTGTCTGCGTTTTCTGGCAAACATGGTGCAACACAAAAGCTACAGCGCCACCGACGGTGAACGTCAACTGGCGGAATTTATGGCCGAGCGGATGCGCGAACTCGGGCTGGAAACCCAGCTCACACCGGTGCCGGGTGGCCGGCTCAACGCTATCGGCACCCTGCGCGGCACCGGTGGCGGCCATAGCCTACTGTTCAACGGACATCTGGACACCAACCCGGTGACGGAAGGCTGGACGGTGGATCCCTGGGAAGGAAAAATCGACGACGAATTCATCTACGGTATCGGCGTGTCCAATATGAAATCCGGCGATGCCGCCTATTTCTGTGCGCTGAAAACGCTGATCGACGCCGGCGTCAAGCTGAAAGGCGATGTGGTGCTGACTTACGTTGTCGGGGAGTTGCAGGGCGGCATCGGCTCCATCGCCGCGATTGAACAAGGTATCCGCGCCGACTATTTCATCAACGCCGAGCCGACCGATATCCAGGCGTTGACCATGCACGCCGGTTCGCTGATGTTCACCATCGAATTGACCGGCGATACTCGTCACCTCTCCAAGCGCGAACAGGCGGTGGATGCCATCGCCGCTGCCGTCGAGTTGATCCCACAATTGAATGCCATGACGTTTAGCGGCGCGCAGAGCGATGAACATCGCAGCATCAACCGCTGCCATGTCGGCACCGTACACGGTGCGCTGGGGCGCGAGCTTGAAGAGTGGCGGCCGCCGCAGGTGGCGGATTTCGCCCGCCTCAAGGGTTCCGCCCGCTTCGCGCCGGGGCAGACCGTCACCGGCGTGCTGGCGGATATTCAGGCCTTGCTGGATGTGCTTTGCGCCCGCTATCCCGGCCTGAAAGCGGAACTGTTTGACGACGGCGAACGGGATAAACCCACCATGCTGCCGTTCGAAGTGTCCCGCGAATCGGCGATTGTGCAAGCGGTTAACCGCGCCTATCAGCAGGTGCGCGGCGAGCCGCAGCCCAGCGGCGCCATCACACCGCCCGCGTTTTACGGCACCGACGCCGCCCACTTTTACCAATTGGCCGGTATGGAAGGTATCGTGTGCGGCCCCGGCGGCAAGTTCAACACCATGCCGGATGAGCGCGTCCACATCAGCGATTTTCTCGACGCGGTGCGTATTTATCTGCTGGCGATATTGGAGATCTGCCAGCCGGAGGACGCGCTGTCATGACCGTGCATGCGTCACTCGCGCTGGCGCGCACCCGTGCCGCCATGCAACAGGCAGACGTCGAACTGTTGCTGGTAGACCACGGCGAACTGCTGGCCTGGCTGACCGGCTACACGGTGTCGGAAACCTGTTACCGCGCCTGTCTGGTGCCACTGGAGGGTGAACCGTGGATGGTGCTGCGCCAGTTGGACGAAGCGCCCTGCCGCGCATTAAGCAGCCTCAACGATATTGTGGTCTATGACGACCATCAGGATCCGTTTCAGGCGGTCGCCGACAGCCTGCTGGCCCGCGGTTTCGGCCATGCCCGGCTCGGCGTCGATTTCAACTCCTACGGCATGACGGTGTATAACTGGCGGCAACTGTGCCAGCGCCTGCCTGCGGTTCAGTGGCAAGCGATGGATGGGCTGAGCGACCGGCTGCGCAGCGTTAAGTTCGCCGATGAACTGGCGGCGCTGCGTCAGGCGGCGCGCATCGCCGACGATGCCATGCGCGCCATCGCCGACGAAGTCACCACCGGCTGGCGAGTGCGCGATGTGGCCGCGTTGGCGGCGCATACTTTTCTGCGCAACGGTGCCGATACCGGCGAAACCGGGCCGATCGTCTGCGCCAACGGCGATAACGGTTTTCTGCATGCCAGCAGTCACGATCATCGTCTGAGCGCCGGCGATATGCTGCATGTCGAGTTGATACCGAAGGTGAACCATTACAGCGCGCGGCTGATGCGCCCTTTTCTGATCGGTACGCCAAGCGCCGAGCAGCAACAGATCGCCACGCAGCTGACCCGGTTTCAGGACGCACAAATCGCCGCCATGAAACCCGGCGTCAACGCCAGCGACGTGGACGCGCTACTGCGCCAGGCGGTGCTGGATGCCGGCCTGCGCGAGCATTACGGCAACGTCACCGGCTATGCGCTTGGCCTCTATACGCGGACACCTCGTCCCAGCGATTTTTCCTGCAGCTTTACCCCCGCGGCCGACTGGCTGCTGGAAGAAAATATGGTGTTTCACATGTACGCATCCGCCCGTTCGCTGGCGTTCAGTGAAAGCGTGGTGGTCACACCGCAAGGCGGGCAGCGGCTGAGCGCTCTGCCGCGCGCCCTGTTGTCGTTATAGGCTTACCGCACCGGGATGCGTTACCGGGGGACGCTGACCGCCGTCCCCTCACTGTCGAGTTCTCTCATCGTCGTGTTCTGTGCCGGGATGCGGGTTTGTAACCCTCAATCGTGAGACAGATGAAAGGCCCATCCATGGGCCTTTCATCATTGCTTTGCAGGTCAGGGGCGGGATGCCGTGCCGTCAGGCGTTCTCGCCATCGTCCAGGAAGGGATACCGCCTTCGCAGGGGTATTTCTCCGCCAGGGTTTCATTGATATCAATGCCTAAGCCCGGCTTGTCGTTAACGTAGGCATAGCCTTGGTCGATCTCCGGACACCCTGGGAAGACGTCGCGCAGTGCGTCATTCATCGGCGTATATTCCTGAATGCCGAAATTAGGCGAGCTCATGTCCAGGTGCATGTTGGCGCATACGCCAACCGGTGAAATATCGCCCGGGCCGTGCCACGCGGTGCGGACGCCGTTCAGTTCACTGTACACCGCCAGCTTTTTCGCCGGCGTAATGCCGCCGATCGTGCTGACGTGGCAGCGGATGTAGTCAATCAGCTTGTTATCAATCAATGGTTTCCATTCATTGATATTGACGAAGAGCTCTCCCATGGAAATAGGTGTGGAGGATTGCTGACGCAGCATTCTCAGCCAGTCGATGTTCTCCGGTGCGACGGGGTCTTCCAGATAGAAGAGCTGGTATGGTTCCAACGTTTTCGCTAGATGAATAGCGGTGACGGGAGTGACGCGCTCATGGACGTCGTGGATAAATTCAATGCCGAAGCCCAGTTTATTACGCAGATGCTCAAACAGGCGTGGAACGCTCTTGGCATAGGCTTCCGGGTCAAAGTAAATCCCCGGCGTTTTGCTTCTCGGCGAGCGTTTCGGTTGAATATTCTTCGCTCTGGCGAGCTGGGTGGCGATCAGTTTTAAATCATCGGTGCCGGCCCCGCCGTACATCCCCATTTGGCAGCGAACGTACTGATACCCTTCCTCCATGCGGGCCCGAATATTGTCTTCCACCTCGACCTCGTCGCCGCCATCCGTGTGGCAGTAAAGGGGGATCCCGTCGCGACATTTTCCGCCCAGCAGTTCATAAACCGGCATACCGGCCAGCTTCCCTTTGATATCCCACAGCGCCATATCAACGCCGGAGAGGGCGTTGTTCATGATCGGGCCGTTGCGCCAGTAACCGCTGACTGCGGCGGACTGCCAGATATCTTCGATACGAGTGGGATCCTTTCCGATCAGAAAGGGTGCCATGTATTCATCAATCGCGCTTTTGACCGCAAAAATGCGCTGGGTGAACGTTGCGCATCCCAAGCCATACAATCCGGGCTCGTTGGTTTCCACCTTAACCACGGCCAAATCAATACCGCCGGGGGCGGTAAGAATGGTTTTCACATTCGTTATCTTGAGTTTGCTCACTTTAACTCCTTAATTCAGTCAGTTAGCCAGTTCCCGGCCATCCCCGACGTAACAGAAACATCGAAAATTTGTAAGTTGTCCTACAACTAAGCTTGTTATATCACGACCAACGATGACGGGAATATCACGCTTAATATTTTGTGATCACCATCACCATTACACATAAAAAATCAATAATTATTTGATAAATAACAATAAATAATTGGGTTGTTATTTTTTAACACAGGGAAGTGTGATCGTTATTACAAAAATAATTATCACTTATTGCTTTTAATCGCGAGCCGAACCACTCTCCTAAAACGATAGTCGTCATACAAATTAATAAATCGAGGGGGACAACATGACAGCTTTATTCGACTTGACCGGGAAAACCGCGCTGATCACCGGCTCCGCACGGGGTTTGGGGTTTGCCTATGCAGAGGGATTGGCCGCCGAAGGCGCCAGCGTCATTCTCAATGATATCCGCGACACCTTGCTGCAAGAATCCGTCGGCAAGCTGCGTAATAAAGGGTACAACGCACAGGGCATCGCCTTTGACGTCACCGATGAAGACGCCGTGGAGCAAGCCTTCGCCGCGCTGGATGCACAAGGCGTGCAGGTTGATATCGTCATCAACAATGCGGGGATCCAGTATCGTAAACCTATGGTGGAACTGGAGTTGGAAAACTGGCAGAAGGTTATCGACACCAACCTGACCAGCGCCTTCATCGTGTCCCGTACTGCAGCCAGGCGCATGATTGCCCGCGGAACCGGGGGGAAGATCATCAATATCGGTTCACTGACCAGCCAGGCGGCAAGGCCCACCGTCGCCCCCTACACGGCGGCCAAAGGCGGAATTAAGATGCTGACCTGCTCTATGGCGGCAGAATGGGCGGCCTTCAATATCCAGACTAACGCGATTGGCCCCGGATATATTCTGACGGATATGAATACCGCCCTGATTGAAGATGAAAAATTCGATAGCTGGGTTAAAAGCAGCAACCCGTCGCAACGCTGGGGCCACCCGGAAGAATTAATTGGTACGGCGGTATTTTTGTCATCAAAAGCCTCCGATTATATAAACGGCCAGATTATTTATGTCGACGGTGGCTGGCTGGCCGTGTTGTAAATATCCGAGCCTCAATACTCTACACCTTGCCTTTAACATGCATGTATATCTGCCGTCGAATGACGACGACAGATATACCCTATACAACACAGGTACACACATGAAGGCTACAAAAAATCGCTTCTTTATTTTATCGCTGCTTTTTATTGTAACCGCGATAAATTATATGGATCGCGCCAATCTGGCGGTGGCAGGCTCAAATATTCAGAATGATTTTAGTCTGACTCCGACGCAATTGGGTTTGCTGTTCTCTATGTTTACATGGGCATATGCCGCGAGCCAGATCCCTGTCGGCTATGTGCTGGATCGTATCGGTTCGCGTATTTTATATGGCGGCGCGATTATTCTATGGAGCGTCTTTACTTTCCTGATGGGGTTTGCTTCTCATCATCTTTTCGCCACGGCAACGGCCTCTTTTATTATGCTGTTAGTTTGTCGCGCACTGATTGGCGTTGCGGAAGCACCTTCATTTCCGTCCAATACCAAGATTATCGCCACCTGGTTCCCCGACCATGAACGCGCACGCGCAACGGCAATCTATTCCAGCGCGCAATATATCGGGCTGGCATTGCTGACCCCGGCGCTCTCTTTTATTGTGGCGCAATATGGCTGGGAAATGTCGTTCTATTTATCCGGTGCTGCCGGGATCCTGTTTGGCGTCTATTGGCTGATCTACTATCGCGACCCGCAGCACAGCAAAAACATTAACCAGGCCGAACTCGACTATATCAAAGCCGGCGGCGGTTACGGCTCCGTTAACCAGTCGACGGTGAGCGAAAAAATCAGCTGGCGGGATATTAAATATTTTTTGAAACGTAAAACCATTTGGGGCCTTTTTATTACCCAATTCGCCTGTTCGTCAACGCTGTATTTCTTCCTGACCTGGTTTATCGTTTATCTGGAAAAAGGGCTGCACCTTTCTATTTCCAAGGCCGGTATAGGAGCCATGCTTCCCTATATTATGGCGATGTTCGGGGTATTATGTGGCGGCACATTAAGCGACATGTTGCTGAAAAAAGGCAAATCACGAACTCTGGCCAGAAAATTACCCGTACTGATGGGACTGTGTCTGACATTAATTATTGCCACGGTCAACTTCTTTGAAGATCAACCTATTATTGCCATCATCATTCTGTCCATCGCCTTTTTTGCCAATGCATTTTCAAATCTGGGCTGGGTGGTATGGAGTGATGTTATTCCCCGTAATTACCTCGGCACTATGGGCGGTTTTTTGAATATCTGCGGCAACCTTTCCGGCATTGTCAGCCCGATAGTCATCGGTGTAATTCTTGAACGTACCCATAACTTTCAATATGCCATGTGGTATATCGCAGGCGTCGCCGGGATGGGGATTTTGGCTTACATATTCCTGGTTGGAAAAATTGAAGTCATTCTGCCGGAAAAAGATAACGCCCCTGCATCAGATGAAAAAATACTGAATACCGCACCGGTTAATAAATAATGAGGTTGATATGAAAAGCACTGAAAAAATTAAATGCAGCGCCTGTTTCGCTCATGGTGAAAAAGACGTCCGTGTGGAGCAACGTGAAATTGAATACAGCGACAGCGATGTGTTGGTTAAAGTGGCCTGTGGCGGGATATGCGGTTCCGATATTCATTACTACCAACACGGCCGCGCCGGCATGTCGATTCTGAAACACCCGATGGTAGTCGGCCATGAGTTTGTGGGCGTAGTGAAAAAAGCGCCGGAGAACAGTGGGTTGCTGATAGGTCAAGCCGTTGCGGTCAATCCCTCTCAGCCGTGTAATCACTGCGATATGTGTCTGTCGGGGCACCAGAATCACTGCGCCACCATGCGGTTTATGGGCAGCGCGCAATTTAACCCGCATGTGAATGGCGGTTTCTCCGAGTATGTCGCCGTTAAACCGGAGCAATGCATTCCTTACGATAACAACGTGCCGGCCAACGTGATGGCGTTCTCTGAGCCGCTGGCGGTATCAATACACGCCGTAAAAATGGCCGGGCAATTGACCGGCAAAAAAATCCTGGTGATCGGCGCTGGCCCCATCGGTTGTTTAATTCTGGCGGCGGCCAGAAGCGCGGGCGCCACCGAGCTGGTGGCCTCCGATCTCAGCCCCCGCTGCCGGGAATTGGCGTTGCAGATGGGGGCGACGGCGGTTATTGACCCGCAGGATGATGCCGTAATTGCTGCGTACCAGCAGCATAAAGGCTATTTCGACGTCGTGTTTGAAGCCTCCGGCGCACCGGCTGCGATTGCTTCAACAGTCGGCTTCACCCGCCCCTGCGGCACCATTGTGCAGGTTGGCATGGGAACCAGCCCGGTATCCTGGCCGGTCTCAGCCATGCTGGTGAAAGAAATCAACTGGGTCGGCTCATTCCGCTTTATCGACGAGTTCACCACTGCGGTCAAATGGCTGGAAGACGGGCGTGTTGATCCACGTCCGTTAATCAGCGGCGAATACCCACCTGCCGATATCGAGCAGGCATTGATTACGGCTGCGGATAAAAATGTATCGGCAAAAGTGCTGATCCGGTTTGAGTGATCACTATGATGACAAGCCACCTGCACGCGGGTGGCGTTAACCCGCCTCGCCGGATTCATGCTGCCAGCGCCCCGAATCCGGCGGGCGTAACCCTGTCGTCCGACAACCGCTCACGCACTGAGTGGATCGGACGTAATATTCAGCATCGCCGTCCGCCAAATATCCCTTATTTCGCCCTCGCATGCGCTTCCGTTCGGATAACTAACACCCCAGTCAATGCCTTCGCGAGCGCTTTAATCCGGCAAAGTTAAGTGATATATAATGAATTATTGTAGGACATCATATGAAGCGTCGCGGTGAACATTAAATCCATACAAAAACAAAACGTTGTCAATGCGGTTTTCGACCAGATAAAAGAAAAATTACTTGATGGCAGTTGGACGCCGGGCAGCCGTCTTCCGTCGGAAGCGGAGCTAACGGCCTCCTTCAATGTCAGCCGGGTCAGCGTGCGCAGCGCAGTCCAACGGTTGCGGGATTTAGGGATCGTGGTGACACGTCAGGGCAGCGGTAGCTACGTCAGCGAAAATTTTAATCCGCAGATGCTCAGCCATGAACCCAAACCCATCATGCACCTCAGCCGTGAAGAATTTCACGATATGATGATTTTTCGCCAGACGGTTGAGTTCAAGTGTGTCGAATTGGCCGTCGCCAACGCGACCGAGGAAGATATCCAGTCCCTCGAACAGGCACTGCACAGGATGCTGATAAATAAAGGAGATTATAAAAAATACTCTGAAGCCGATTATGATTTTCACCTTGCGATTGTTAAAGCATCGCATAACAGCATCTTTTTTAACGTCATGAGCTCAATTAAAGACAGTTATTATTACTATCTCGAAGAGCTGAACCGGGCGTTGGGAATTACGCTTGAAAGCGTTGAGGCGCATATCAAAGTTTATATGTCGATAAAGAAAAGAGATGCGCATACCGCGGTGGAAGTATTGAACGAGGCGATGTCAGACAATGTCTTCGCTATTGAAAAACTTAAACAATCTGAGTGCGATGATAACGGCGAACACCCATAAGGTTGTTCGGACGCGCACCAACCACGGATCGTCCGGCCTCCTCGCACCGCCGTCAGGCTTGGCGGCTCTCCCCGATTGCAGTATTCCCGCTTGAAGAAACGCCCTCTGCCGGGCCCCATGAATCGGGTGTTGCCTTCCCACACCATCCGGTAGCCTGCCTGACCCTCGAACCTTTCACGTAACCGCCATCTGAGCCACTGACCCGTAATCTGTTATTGTACGAAGGCATGTTAATGATGCAGACAACCCTGTGCCGTTTGGTACAGGTCGTTAATGACTATGGGTATTGAGGATAGTGATGATGTCTGAAAATCCAACCGTCGCCCTCGTGGGCCCGGGAGCTATCGGCACGACCATCGCCGCAGCGCTGCATGAGGTTGGCCGCACGCCAACAATATGTGGCCGTACCGCGCATGATCATCTGGAGCTTCGCTTCGACGGCGGTCAGGTGGTGGTACCTGGGCCCGTACATACGGATCCGGCCGGGATAAAGAAAACGTTCGATCTGGTTTTTATTGCGGTCAAGTCGACGCAGATCGCCGCTGTGGCACCCTGGTTGTCTGGATTATGCAGCGCAAAGACTGTCGTTTGCGTACTGCAAAACGGCGTGGAGCAAAAAGCGCTCTTCGCGCCGTATTTATCCGCAAGTTCGGTTCTGCCCTCCGTGGTGTGGTTCCCTGCCCAACGCGAGCCGGACGCCTCAGTCTGGCTACGCGAAAGCGCACGGCTCACGTTACCGGATACGCCGGAAGCCCGTATCGTGCAGACGGTGCTGCATGGCACGCGGTGCGCGGTCGACGTGGCGACGGATTTCACCACGGTCGCATGGCGAAAACTGCTGCAAAACGCGGTTGGGGGGCTAATGGTTTTGGCCGGTCGCCGCGCCGGCATGTTCTCCCGCGCTGACATCACCGGGCTAGCGATGAGCTATCTACAGGAATGTCTTGCCGTAGCGCGTGCCGAGGGCGCAGCGCTTAGCGACGATGTGCCGCAGGAAATCGTCGATAGATTTCATTGCGCCCCGGCTGACTTGAGCACATCGATCCTCGCCGACCGGCAAGCCGGCCACCCACTCGAATGGGATTGTCGAAACGGGGTGGTACAAAGATACGGACGCGCTCATGGGATCCCAACGCCGATCAGTGATCTGATCGTACCGCTTCTGGCTGCCGCCAGCGATGGCCCCGGTTGATACTCGTGCCGACGCCCCCCAGACGAGCGGTGTAACGAAAGCGCCCACCCCGTTATTCCCGTCACGTTTGTCGTGTACTGACCGTGCATAAAAACGCCCCCGCATGGCGACATCCGGGGGCGTTTACGGGTGAGATGCGGTTCGCAGGTTAGCTGCGATTCTCTTCGATGTAGCGAGCCAGATCCGCCGGGGTCTTCAATACGTTAGCGACTTCAGTCGGCGGGATCATGCAACCGTAAACGTCCTGCACTTCCAGCACCAGATCCACCGCCAGAATAGAATCGAGGATATCGGACTCGATCAACTCATCGTTAAAACCCACTTTGCGGGATAAGACCTTTTCAAACAGGGCGAGTATTTCTTGTTCCATCATTTTTTCCTGGCGTCATTAATTGGTACGAGCATGTGTATCTAATAGTTTACGATCGATTTTGCCGTTCGGATTCAGCGGCAATGCATCTTTGACAATAATTTGGGAAGGCACCATGTAGTGCGGGATCACCTTCGAAAGCGATGTCTTGATCACCTCCGGGGCTAAGTCGGTCACGCAGAAAGCCGCAATACGCAGCACGCCGCCGCCCGATTTCATCAACGGCAGAACCACCGCTTCGCTGATATCCGGCATCGCCAGCAGGCGATTCTCAATCTCGTTGATTTCAATACGATAGCCATTCAATTTGATCTGGCTGTCATTACGTCCCTGACAATACAGGATCCCGTCTTCTTCGTACCCCAGATCGCCGGTTTTGTACCCCCGGAACGCTTCACTCTCCCGATGCAGCAATTTTTCCGCGTTCTCCTGCGGCAGCCCAAGGTAGCCGCGCATCACATTTTTGCCCCAGATAATCAACTCGCCCTCAGCCGTAACCTCCATGTGAGAGTCCGGCATCATCGTACCTACCGGCAACAGATCGTTTTCGCTGTGCAGGATATCGTCGGTAATTTCGATGACCGTAGTCGCGATAGTCGCTTCCGTCGGGCCGTAAGAGTTGAGAATTTTGGCATGCGGGAAACGACGGCGTAACTGTTTTACCAGCGCTTTGTTTAACACTTCGCCAATGAATACGAAAACGTCGAGATCGGGTAAATAGTCACTATTGAATTGCAAAGAGAGCAGTCGCTGGTAGGCAAAAGACGGTGTTGAAACCCATACCGAAACACCGTTGTTTTTCAGGCGTTCAAGCCAGTTTTCTGCGGCGATATCTTCTTTGGCATTCAGGACGATATGCCCTCCGGTTGCCAGATTAGCCAACAAGGGGATCAAGGAAAGATCGAAGCTGAATACCGCATGGTTCATCAGTACCGGCGTTTCCGGCAGCGAAAAGTCCCGACGCACCCATTTCATAAAATGCCACAGGCTTTCACGTCCGATCTGTACCCCTTTCGGCTTACCGGTGCTTCCAGAGGTGAACATGATATAAGCGAGATCCTGCTCAACCAATACTCGGCCAACCTCGCCGGTCGCCACAAACTGCTTTGCCGCGATGTCGTAATAGTAAGGCGCGCCGGCCAACTGGCAGATCTCTTTGAGCCGCTCCTGGGGATAGATGCAATCCACCGGAATGTACGGAATGTTATGCAGCAAGCAGCTATAGATAGCGACGGCAAATTCCGCTTGTTGATGCCCATATAACACAACGGGCACACCGGCAGGTTGCTGACAATGCTGGTAACGCTGCGCCCAATCCGTCACTGCAACAGAGAGCTGTTGCCAGGTTACGGCTTCGTCGCTGCCGCTAATCGCCAGCTGATGTGGATGCGCGGGATCAAGTAATGCCGCACGCAAGAAATCTTGCAGTTCCAGAAGTTCGGAGTGAAGGTTCATAGTGGTGACATTCCGCTAAAGATGTAAAGGGAGACAGCGGCGCTTGCCAGCGTCAGAATTCGTCCCAAAAACACAATAACTGGATAATGTAACCAGTTGCTGAGCGTCGGACTGCGTTTGGCTGACCACTGTAACATGTTGTGAGTAACGGAAATGGCGCCAAACAGCGCGCCGCTTATAATGTAGTGTCGTTCGAGCCCGTTCCATGCGCCCATACAAAACAGGGTGCAAAAAATACCAATATTCTGTGCCAGCGTTTTGTTCTGACGGAAAAAATCCATCTTCATCAAATTCATATAAATCGGCATAAAGACCACATCCCGCAGCCATTCAGACAGACTGATATGGAAGCGCCGCCAAAAATCCTGCGGGTTTTTAGCCAGAATCGGCATATTAAAGTTCGCCGGAATATTCAGGCCAAATAAACGCCCAGCCCCAATAGCCATATTGCTATAACCAGCAAAATCAAAATAAAGATAAGCGCTGTAGGCCAGCGACATCACTACGCCAACGCTTAACGTGAACGGACGATGGCTCCATGACTGAACCACCAGGTTATCGATCAGCGTGGCGAATAAGAACTTTTGGATAATGCCGACAAAGATTTGTTCCATCGCCGGTAAAAACTGCTCACGGGTAATAGTGAAGGCTGGCTTATTAATATCATTCACCCATGTCCGCCAACGATACATCGGCCCGGCAGTAATAATAAAAGGCATGAAGAGATAGCAGAAATACTGTAAAAAACTCCGCCCCTCTTTTTGAGTCCGGTAAAGTAATACATCAACGGCGCGGAAGGTCATAAAGGACAGGCCGAGCATCCCCCAGTGGTTATTGAGATGTAATTTCACCAGGAACAGCGGGAGCAACGTCAGGCTAACCGCCTGCCAGGTTTTCAACCAGCCCTTCTCTTTCACTGTGACAAGAATATAAAAACTGAAGAATACCGCCACAGATACAATATAATCACCCTGGAAAATATATCCCCAGCCTAAAGCCACCAGCACGGAAAAAGCGGATAAATAAGTTAGCCGATAATTAAAGACCCGATTAATCAGCGCAAACAGCAGTGCTGATAAAAACAGAAAGAAAAAAAATGTTCCGGAGCTATACATCATTCATCCTTCAGAACTTTTGATATTCAAAGTGCACTTTTAAACTCATGCTGTCATCAACAGAGGTCCACGCGATGATCGTTACCGCCAGCAAGAGATAAAGAAAGAAAAGGCGAATAGCGTGTTTCATCATTTAAAACTCTCAGCAATAAAACGATCCATGGCGACCCATGCAGGATCGGTAGGGTGCAGACGATCCCAGTTCCAGCCATTCTGATAAGGCTGCGCATACATATCAAAGTAGGGAACCTGATTTTGCTCCAGCAGAGCCCGGATTTGGCGATCGACCGGCTGGAATTTCTCGCTATTCTTAATCGCCCACGGATTGACCGCATCGACAATCACCACCAGCTGGACATGGCGCTCTTTGAGCAACTTGATTGTCGCTTGGAAAGCCTCCATTTGCGCAGGGAAAACCGGTGCGTCGTCCCACACATCCTGCGTTGGATCATCATCAAAAAAAGACTTATCCATCCACATTGTCTCGGCACTTTGCTGACGAGACTTATTCAACACATGGGCGTTAGCCAATTCGCGATCCCAGTCGGGAGCCCGCTCGACATTTGGCTGATGTGGCCAAGGTTTCGCTGGCTGAGGAACAATCCGCAGCATCGCCAGCCAGTCGTTTTTTATCATTTCGCAGAAAGTCGCAAACTGATAACTCACTTCCTGCCAGATAATTTTCGGATGCCAGCCATAGATTTTCATTTGATTGAAAGTTAAATGACTGATCTCTTCTTCATTAATATGTTGTAAATAATCCACCAGCAAAGGACGCGCCTGCGCATCCTCCATCAGGGGGTTAAAAACCGGTGCAGGGAAATTATCGGCAAAAACTGTCGGCGGGATACCATCACCATAGAAACTATCGGGCGCCAGTTGCAAAACGACCTTACTGTTAGCGTTGAGATCATTTTTAAAGCGTAAGAGCAGTAAAAAATGGGTGATATTATCGATATACACATCGCCATAGGCGACAACCGGTCGCTTGAGTTGGTTATTAAAATAATTATATACCGCGTAATGCTCATCCTCTGACGTAGAGACCTCTGACGCCCCGATGAAAAAAATCGCATTTCCCTGCAACGCATGAGAAATGGCCGCTATTTTTTCCTTTTGCTCACGAGGCGTTCCATCAATACTTTTAATCAACGGTTGGAATTTTAACGGCGGATCAAAGCTTGTCACCAGTGGGTGAATGCTAAGGAACAAAATGGCCAAGATAGCCATCAAGATATGTAGGCAGAAAGTATTTTTGATTTTCATCATAAAGTAAAACTACATGACTTTTATTTGTTTAAAATATGTTAATTTTTAATCTTCACAGCAAACCTAACACTGTATTTTTCGACACTATATACCAGGCTAATCTTCGATGATGAGTATTGCTGTGTAACGGTATGTACAGTGTTCAGCGCCGTTCCCAACAGCGATATCGTACAACTCGTTGAGCCGCGGATAACCGGAACATACACAGGGTGCGATGAGGTCTATACCCTAAATAATTCGGGTTGCAGGAAGACAGCAAATGAGCGAACCCCAATGGGCTTATTCCAGCACGCGATTCGGGTGAGCAGACGCCGTCATCCAAGAGCTTTAGGGCTTGTCTTTAGGTTTGACGGTGTCTGCCTGCCTGGCATTGAGCGTCATTGAGGTAGGCATCTGATCACTGGCAGTACATCCAGTGGGCCTGGTCGCTGGTTCGCTTGAACTGGCGTAAAAACTTCGGGAAAGGGGCATAGTGTTTAATAAAGCAAAACACTGCAATGGTAACTTAATGATTTATGGAGAAAAATGGTGCCGGTAATAGGAGTCGAACCTACGACCTTCGCATTACGAATGCGCTGCTCTACCAACTGAGCTATACCGGCTTTGAGAGAATCATCCTGCGAGTGCATGACGATAAGCTACGGGGTGACAAACTAGTGAAATCGGTTTTCCAAGTCAATACCTTGATGTTCGTGTGATGATTTTCTAAGCGGTGAGAATACCGCCCGGTACGCTGTGGCGCTGCCGGGCGGTGGTTTTATTCGCGGATCAGATCATTACCGTAGCCAATCCATTTATAGGTGGTCAGCGCTTCCAACCCCATCGGGCCGCGCGCATGCAGTTTCTGGGTACTAACGGCGACTTCCGCACCGAGCCCGAACTGGCCGCCATCGGTGAAACGAGTGCTGGCATTGACATACACCGCTGAAGAATCCACTTCTCGGACGAAGCGCTCTGCGTTCGTCATAGAGTGCGTCAAAATCGCATCGGAATGTTGCGTCCCATGCTGGCGGATATGTGCAATCGCAGCCTCCATGTCATCCACAATAGTGACGTTAAGGTCATTCGACAACCATTCGTCATCGTAATCCTGTTCGTTTACCGCCACGACCCGCGCCGGCCCCTCAAACAAATGAGGCATCGCGGAAGCGCTGGCATGTAAAGTGACATTCGCCAGTGCCATTTTCTCACTGAGCTGCGGTAGAAAACGCCCGGCAATCGCCCGATGCACCAGCAGGGTTTCCAGACTATTGCAGGCGCTGGGACGCTGTACCTTCGCGCTTTCGATAACGACCAGCGCCTTTTCAAAATCAATGCTTTCGTCGGCAAAGATATGGCAAACCCCAATTCCACCGGTAATCACCGGGATGGTGGACTGTTCGCGACACAGCTTGTGCAAGCCTGCGCCGCCGCGGGGGATCAGCATATCCACATAACGATCAAGCTTCAGCAACTGGTTTACCAGCTCACGGTCAGGGCTTTCAATCGCCTGAATAGTTTCTGCGGGCAAACCATGCTGCTCCAGCGCCTGTTGAATGACGTTTACCGTTGCCGCATTAGTGCGATAGGTTTCCTTACCGCCTCGCAGAATCACGGCATTGCCGGTTTTCAGACACAGACTGGCGACATCCACCGTCACGTTCGGACGGGCTTCATAAATGACGCCAATAACGCCCAGCGGTACCCGGCGGCGCTCCAGTTTCAAGCCATTATCCAAGATGCGGCCATCGATAACTTCGCCAACCGGATCGTTCAGGCGGCAAACCTGACGCACGTCATCGGCAATCGCCGACAACCGCGCCGGGGTCAGTTGCAGGCGATCCAGCAACGCGGCGCTCATACCGTTTTCTCTGGCATCGGCCACGTCCAGCGCATTCGCGGCCAGAATCACACTGCCCTGCGTTTCCAGCAGCTCGGCGATGGTTATCAGAACCTGATTTTTCTGCGATGAACTCAACGACGCCAATTGATAAGACGCCTGCTTTGCTGCTTTCCCCATGTGCTCCAGCATCGTCTGCTCCTTAATTGATAATCATGTCGTCCCGATGGACTGCCACCGGGCCATATTCATAACCGAGGATATCGGCGATTTGCTGGGAATGATGCCCGGCGATCATCCGCAGCGCATCGCTATTGTAACGAGTGACTGCATGCGCGAGATCCCGGCCCGCCAAGTTACGAATGCGAATCACCTCACCACGGGAAAAATTGCCGTCCACATGGCGGATGCCTTTCGGCAACAGGGAACTGCCTCGCTCCAGAATCGCCGCCGACGCACCGTCGTCCACAGTGATTTCACCGGCCGGCGGCGCACCGAAAATCCAACGCTTGCGGCTTTCCAGCGGCGTTTCCAGCGCATGAAAGCGGGTTCCGACCGACACATCGTTGATCACATCGCCGATCACCCCCTGGCGGCTGCCTGCGGCGATAATGACATCGATCCCGGCTCGACAGGCGACATCCGCCGCCTGCAGTTTGGTAGACATGCCACCAGTCCCCAAACCAGAAACGCTGCCACCGGCAATTTGTCGCAATTCATCCGTGATGCCCTGCACTTCACGGATCAACTCCGCATCAGGGTTGGATCGCGGATCGGCAGTAAACAACCCGGCCTGATCCGTCAACAATAGCAGCTTGTCGGCATCCGCCAACATCGCAGCCAATGCGGACAAATTATCGTTATCGCCGACTTTGATTTCGGCCGTAGCGACCGCGTCATTTTCGTTAATAATGGGAACAATATGGTTATCAAGCAGAGCACGCATGGTATCGCGGGCATTGAGGAAACGCTCACGATCCTCCAGGTCTGCGCGCGTCAACAGCATCTGCCCGACATGAATGCCGTAGATGGAAAACAGTTGTTCCCACAATTGAATCAGTCGGCTCTGCCCTACCGCCGCCAGCAACTGTTTGGTGGCGATAGTAGGCGGCAACTCCGGATACCCCAGATGTTCACGCCCAGCCGCAATCGCGCCAGACGTCACGATGACAATACGATGCCCTGCTGCATGCTGCTGGGCGCACTGACGCACCAGTTCAACGATATGGGCACGGTTCAGGCGACGCGACCCCCCTGTCAGCACGCTGGTGCCCAGTTTTACAACCAAAGTCTGGCTGCCACTCATAGTCTTTCTACCGTTGCGTTGTTGATGTATGAAAATAAGATAAACGGATGTTGTAACAGGAGAGACGCGCTATGCCAACAGGCATAACGCGAAACACCACGATCAGGCCGCTAATCGGCAAGCATCACGGTCGTTCTGAAAGGGAAAAGGGAGGTTCGAGTTCCTGTACCAGATTTTTCAGCCGGATGTGGAAATCCTGCTGGGTTGTACGTACTTTTGTTTGCACTTCAGGCTCCTTAATAGGCTCATCGAGCCAGTTGCCCGCCTTGTCAAACAAGCCAAAACGGTATGAATAAAACAGGGTCTGCTCCTGAGCGTCCAGTTCCAGCCACCATCCCCAAAATTCGCGCGTTTCCGGCGCTGATTTGATACTGACACAGACCGCCAGGCAGTCAAAGAAAAACCGGTTATCGCCACACTGATCTTCGCGCAGATAAGGCCCCAGAGAGGCAAAGCGCTTTATGAGTCTGCTTTTTAATCCCATATGCTCATCTCCTCAGATTGCGCCTTAATGATTAGTAGAAGATCAATGATTTATCAACCCACATTGCCGTTATCCCCCGAGTAGCACGACAAAATGTCGCAGCAGACGAAGGGGTTTTAGAGTACAGATTCCGATAACCGGCGCATCCGCGTCGTCGCCAATCGAAAACACTGCTTGTCCAGATACATCGCTTTATCGGCCTGCGCCATCAACGCCTCCGGCGTCATCTCCGGCTCCGTCATCGCAATGCCGATACTCAGCGATATGCTTACATTCAGCGATTCATCTAGCGGAATCGGCTCCTGCATGGCTTGACGGATGCTGTCCGCGACCCGTTCTACGTCACTGACGTCATGGATATCCGCCAGAATCAGGGCGAATTCGTCGCCTCCCAGCCGGGCCGCTAAATCCTGCTTGCGGGAATAACGCGCCAGCCGATTCGCTACCGCGATCAGCACCTGATCGCCTGCGGCATGTCCATAAGTATCGTTGATATGCTTAAAACTGTTGCCGTCCATAAACAACAATGCCGCACTCGTCTGATGGTGCCGATCCGCCAGAATGTTTCCCAGCGCCCCCAAAAATGCCGTGCGATTCGCCAACCCGGTCAAGGGATCGCGCAACGAACGTTCGAGCAGAGAGTCATTCTCCTTGCGCATCTGCTGCTGCCAGCTTTCGATTTCATCCAGCAAACTATTGAGATCATGCCCAAAACTGTCGAGCTCGGCGATTTTTACCTTGGGTATACGTCGGGAAAAATGACGATTATTACGAATGTCGTGCACGACTTCGGCAATATTGTGTAGAGCCTGGATCAGACCGCGGTGCAGACGGTGGGAAATAAAAATAGCCAATATTGACGCCAATAAAATGCACAGCGTCAGCGACAACAACGAGAACGAGACGAACTGTCTTATCGTCGTATCAGTACCGGCAATCTCCAGATACCCCACCAGTTGTCCGCGATGATAGATGGGCTGTTTTACCGAACCGCGAAACAGCCAGCGCGAGGTGAACAAGGAAAACCAACCGGGCTCCTCTTGTTCTGCGGCACGCCAATTAGTCAACACATTCCCCTTGGCATCGCTCAGCACAGCGCGACGGAATTGCTCCTGCTGGCCCAAACTCGCCAGCATTTCGTTCGCCGCAGTACCATCGCGAAAAACGACTGCCGCTTCAACATTACGGCTCAGGGTATAGGCCAGCAGTTGCAGATTTTTGTCCGCATACTGTTTAAAGGAAAACAACGAAGCGGCGGTAATCAGCATCCACGAAACCACCATGGTGATAATCACCACCAGCATATTAATGCGGGTCAATGCCTGCCTGAATGTTGCATTCCCGGCGCAATGAGGCGTGTTAGGTTCTGAACTATTCACAATGTTCATCCCGAGTCTTAGCGAGAATCAAAACATCAGGATTTACACGAACTCCAGTCCGAACCAACGCATCCATATTGATGGAAAAACTCACACGTTTATCAGCAAAAATCAGGCAAAAAGAGCTCCCGCCAAGACACCTGGGGGATTGTTCGGAGATCGTCAGTAGCGGCTGGCCCTGGACGCGGTTGATAATCGCCATCTGCTGGGCTTCGTTCTCTTCGCCAAAGTAGACAACATCGCACCCAGACGATAAAAACTCCTCGCTATTTTCCACTTTTATCGCTTCGAATACCGCTTTTTCCTGCATATAAGGCGGCGTGATCAACGCCGATAAAAAATGGGAGGAGGCAAATACACACAGTAACGGTTTTTTATTATGGAATATCGGCCATCGGGAATAGCTGATGATGCCCGATACCGTCCGTCGGACATCCGACGCGGCCACCTGTGCCAAGTCATCTTGCAAGTCTGGAGTATGCGCCCATGAAAAATTCAGGGTTAACGCCGTGATAAGTGCAACAAAGAGCGTCCTCTTTTTGATCATGTCGGTATCAGGCCGTTATCAGAACAAGTAAGCATTAGCGATGAGGAAGGACAACCGCGTAGCGCCATCATATGCCATGACATTCTTACTAAGAACGCTCATGCAACCAGGCAGTGACTTGTTGCAAAGCGGAGTCGAAATTTCTATACACCGGGGAGAAATCCAGCGACAGCAGTTTCCCATTCGCTGACGAATCGGTTATCAACAGGGACTCTTCCTTCGGGCTGATGACATCGCCTCGCCAGAATGCCGATAGCATCGGCGTCGGGCAACGTCGGCCAAGCAATCCCTGAGTTTTCAGCGAATAACGCCCCATTTCCGTCAGCAACGCCGAATCGGTTGAAAACGGCATACCCAATCGGCTGGCCATTACATCCATGTACATATCGGGAACCTGACTCTGCCGTTGGGCGTCCGCCAGCAAATGGTGAACGATGGGCCCCAGACAGGCCACCCCCTTCAGACGACCTGCCTCAAGATAAGCCAGTCGAACAGCGATATTAGCGCCAAAACGGAAACCGAATGCCGTCACCCGGGAATGATCGACCCAAGGCACGTCCGGCAGGGCTTTAAGCACTTGCTGATGCAGAAAACTTGAATCCTGATCAAGCTTCCAGCGGGAGGAAAACCCAACAGAAGGGATATCCACCGTCAGCATCGCCATCCCCGCCGGCGCCAGATAATCCAAGAACAGGCGATGATAATCACTTTGCAGCATGTCCAGACTGCCGCACATCAGCACAGTGGGATAAGGTGCGCGCCCCTGTGCCGGTAGATGCAAAAACGCGGTCAAACTGCCGCCCCCTTCCACCGGGAAAGTCAGGTTTTTCAGCTCATAGCTCAACAGCCCAGCGGCTTCTTCATAAGCACGGTTAGACAACGTCTGGGCCTGCTCCGCTAACTCATCGCCCTTAAGATGGGGATACGCAGCGATACTGTACAAATTGGCGGCATTCAACCAGTGCTGACCCGCCACGTTCGGATTTTGATCATGGGTCGCCTGTTGCTGCTGACGCATTCCCTGAGCCACCCATTCATAAATCCAGTTTCCGCTACGGTAGCCGATCACTGTGTCCAGCAGCTGTTGGTGGCTGCGCTCGGCCGGGCTGGCGGCGATACGGGACAGAACTTCTTCGATCTCCCAAGGCCCCACGCCGCGCCAAATCCACATCAGCCGGTTAAGCATACGGTACCAGTTGCGATTATGCCGGCCTTCCAGCGCAGACAGTATCTGCTTATCCGAGGCCGCCTCATTACGAGTCCGATGGATAAGCGTGGAGGTTTCCTGATGTTTTACCCTGGGTTTAAACAGCGTTTCGGACAAGTTGGCCTGCACAACAGCCTCCGTGGATAGCGCAAAAGAATATGCTGGGGAGTTTACCTAACAGCCTGGGAAGAAGACAAATGACGCCGCAACAAACGCCACAAAACGCACACGCCCGGCAAATGCCGGGCGTAAACAGGAAATGCAGAAAAGAATTGGGAAATCAACGACCAGACAACGGCGGTACAAATACCACACCCATGTCCCACGGCTGTTCAATCCAGGTATCCTGCGGAATATCAACAACGTAATCATCGACTAACGGCCGACCGGCCGGTTTGGCGAAAATCGTTACAAAATGAGCTTTGGGGTACATCTCGCGAATGGCTTTAGCGGTTCCACCGGTATCCACCAGATCGTCAATCACGATAAAACCTTCACCATCACCTTCAGCGCGTTTCAATACTTTCAGTTCTCGCTGATTGTCATGATCGTAACTGGAAATACACACGGTATCGACATGACGAATACTCAATTCACGAGCCAACAACGACCCCGGCACTAAACCACCGCGGCTGACGGCGATAATGCCTTTCCATTGTTCGGCCGGCAGCAGACGCTGAGCCAGTTTACGGGCATGAATTTGCAACATATCCCAGGTGACGACGTATTTTTCGCTCATAAAATCTATCCCGGCCAACGCTGACGTTGGACTTAACTAGAAGTCGGAGGGGGGAAATAAAGTTGCGCGGCATTATAGATACCTGATCGGACAAAAACCAGAGCTTATGCGAGTTTCCCGGCAACCAGAGCGAATTGGTAATGAAACCCCCATCATGTATGTAAAAAAATTATTAGACCAAATGTTACGGTCAGGTTAAAAAACAACTGAATAAAAAACAGCCAGGAGAACACCTATGAATACATTCGATCAGATGCTCCTCGCACAACTGGACGTGTTAGCCCCTTTATTATGCATTGCGCTGGCCATCTTGCTCTGCGCCGAATTGATAATCAGTTTCCGCATTCTTGCCTATCGACGGCTCGTCCCCATTCGAATACAGCAACGGACGCCAGCCCAGACACCAGAACAAACCCCGCCACGCTGAACCTCATACCCGGGGATACCCCTCCCCGGTTTTATTTCAATCCGCACATAATTGATAATCCATATAGTCACGCCACTCTCTCCCTCTGTTGGAAAGTGTTATCCTCTGACACCTCGCCTGAACATTCAGGCCGTTCCGTATTTCCTGGCACCCGCCATATGGCGGTAGCCAAACTGGAGAGATTAACTCGTGTCTGCATTATCCCAACTCTCCCCACAGCCACTGTGGGACATTTTTGCCAGCATCTGCGCGATTCCGCATCCGTCCTATCATGAAGAGCAGATCGCCGCCTATATCCTCGCTCAGGCCCAGGAACGCAGTATCCATGCCGAGCGTGATCAAGTGGGTAATATCCTGCTGAGAAAACCGGCCACCGCCGGAATGGAGAACCGCAAACCGGTTGTTCTGCAGGCACACTTGGATATGGTGCCGCAGAAAAATAACGATACTGTCCACGATTTTACCACTGACCCCATTACCCCCTGGATCGACGGTGAATGGGTCAAAGCCCGCGGCACGACGCTGGGCGCGGACAACGGTATCGGTATGGCATCGGCACTGGCCGTTCTGTTTGACGACAGCGTCGAACACGGCCCATTGGAAGTGCTGTTGACCATGACGGAAGAAGCGGGTATGGACGGCGCTTTCGGCCTGCAACCGGGTTGGCTACAGGGTGAAATGCTGATCAATACCGATTCCGAAGAAGAGGGCGAAGTTTATGTTGGCTGTGCGGGCGGTATCGATTTCAAGACCCGCTTGCCGCTGACGCGCGAAGCGCTCCCGGCCGGTTATCAAACACTGAAATTAACCATTAAGGGGCTAAAAGGCGGCCATTCCGGCTGTGATATTCACCTTGGGCTCGGCAACGTCAACAAACTGCTGGCGCGTTTTCTCGCCGAACAAGCCATTGCGTTGGATCTGCGCATTGTCGATCTGCACGGCGGAACCCTGCGCAACGCCATTCCACGCGAAGGTGCCGCAACACTGGCGGTTGCGGCCGACAACGTCGCGGCGCTGCAAGCGGCAGTTCAGCATTATCTGAGCACGCTGAAACTGGAGCTGGGCGCCGTAGAGAAAAATATCGACATTAAACTGGAGCCGACGGAAAACGGCGCGGCCGTGCTGAATATCGACAGCCGTGACCGATTAATCGCGCTGCTCAACAGCATGCCGAACGGCGTTATTCGTATGAGTGATGATTTCAAAGGCGTCGTCGAAACTTCGCTGAATGTGGGTGTCGTTACGCTAAATGATACCCATGCGGAGATTCACTGTCTGATCCGCTCACTGATCGACAGCGGCAAAGAGTATGTCGTCGGCATCCTGACGTCGCTGGGCCGTCTGGCGGGTGCGGAAACCGCCACCAAAGGCGGTTATCCGGGCTGGAAACCGGACGCGGCCTCCCCGGCCATGCAACTGGTACGCGAAACATATCAGACGCTGTTCGGCAACACCCCGAATATCATGGTGATTCATGCCGGGCTGGAATGCGGTCTGTTCAAGAAGCCGTACCCAGAGATGGATATGGTTTCGATCGGCCCGACGATTACCGGCCCGCATTCGCCCGATGAAAAGGTCAACATTGCTAGTGTGGCGCTGTACTGGCAATTGCTCACCGCACTGTTGAAAGCCATCCCGGAACGGCGTTAATCAACGCGGCGTTCACCTCAACGCAACATCGTGCCTGGCTGATAGGCACGATGTCTCTCCCCTTCGCACTATTCCCATTGAAAAACCAACTGGCGTTCCAACTGGGGATCAAGTAACGAAACGTGCAACCCCACCAATCGAACACCGCGCGATTCCCGACGCTGTTGCCAGGTTTGATGCGCCAGCTGGATCAGATCAGATTTGTTCAGCTCTGGCCAGGCGTGCTCCTGCGTCGTCTGCCGAAAATCATCGAATTTCAGCTTTACCCCCTGTCGGGCGATATGCAGATCCGGCCGGACACGCCGCAGACGGGCCTCAAGTTCAGCGTACAACCGCTCGATCAACGCCTCACAGGCCGGCCAGTCATGAATATCCTGGGCCAGCGTGGTTTCCACGCCGACCGACTTACGTAAGCGATCAGGGGAAACCCGGCGTTCATCAATCCCGTGGCAACGTTCCCACAGTATCCGGCCAAACTTGCCAAACTCCTTCAGCAACTCCGCCAACGCATAACCCCGCACATCAGCGCAATTGTGCAGCCCCCGCTCGGCCAAACGCCCTGCGGTCACTTTACCCACGCCAGGAATGTTCGCTAACGGCAACGACAGCAAAAACGGCTCCATTTGCGCCGGTGTTATCACGAACAGCCCGTCGGGCTTATTTTTCTCCGACGCCACTTTGGCCAGGAACTTGATGGGCGCAACACCTGCGGACGCGGTCAACTGCAATTCATTGGCTATCGTTTGACGGATTTCTTCGGCGATCAACGTAGCGGAACCACTGCATTGCGTACTGTCGGTCACATCCAGATAGGCTTCGTCCAGCGACAGAGGTTCGATCAGCGAGGTATAACGAGCGAAGATCTGACGAATTTGATACGAAACGGCTTTATACACTTCCATCCGACCGGGCAACAGCATCAGATGAGGGCACAACCGCAGCGCGGTAGCCGTCGCCATCGCGCTGTGAACGCCGTAACGGCGTGCCGGATAGTTGGCGGTGCTAATCACGCCGCGCCGATCGGCCCGACCGCCAATCGCCAGAGGAACATGACGCAGACACGGGTTGTCCCGCATCTCTATTGCCGCATAAAAGCAATCCATATCGATATGAATGATTTTGCGCATCGCCCCTCCCGAAACTGTATAAATATACAGCCTTATTAGTAAGGCGGCAAGGCACAACCAACGTCGGAAAGACGCTATTACTCGTAGGTAAGTCGTACCGGAAAACCGCCCTAAACCGGTACATACCGTCGGGAAAACAGCACGCATCGCCTCCCGCTTCGTCGATGGCTAAGCAGACCGACTTTTTATGCTTTTTACGCTTTGAATCAGACAAGAGGCGATGTTAATGTGACAACGCCACACACCCGGAGCGGCGTCCGCCGGATAAAACCGACACAGTTTCCACTGAAAATACGGCTCTTTCGGGTAGGTAAGGGAAATACGGACCATACCGTATATAACAACAGCTCCAGCCATCCAGGATTTATAATGCAAAAAGTCGCACTATCGCTTGCGATGTTGTTTTTTTTGCCTTCCGTTGCCATCAACAGCCATGCCGCTCAAACCGCGCCGGCAACGACCAATACGACACAACAGCCCCTGCAACAGCCGCAGCAGTCCGCCATCGGTTCACCCGTGTATATCCAGATTTTCAAGGAAGAGCGGGTACTGGAACTGTATAGCAAATCAGGGAATGACTATCGTCTGGTGCAGAGTTACCCCATCTGCAAATTTTCCGGTGGGTTGGGGCCGAAGAAAACCGAAGGCGATTTCAAAAGCCCGGAAGGGTTTTATCAGGTGGATTTACGTCAGTTGAAACCCGACAGCCGCTACTATCGCGCCATCAATGTCGGCTTTCCCAACGAATACGATCGCGCCCAGGGGTATTCCGGTCGTTACCTGATGATCCACGGCGAATGCGTGTCCATCGGTTGCTACGCAATGACCAACAAGTCTATCGACGAAATCTATACCTATGTCGAAAAGGCGCTGCGCAACGGCCAACAGAAAGTGGATATCGCTATTTATCCGTTCCGAATGACGGAGCAAAACATGAAGCGTCACAGTCGTTCGGTG
This sequence comes from Musicola keenii, assembly GCF_014855505.1. Lineage (NCBI taxonomy): Bacteria > Pseudomonadati > Pseudomonadota > Gammaproteobacteria > Enterobacterales > Pectobacteriaceae > Musicola > Musicola keenii. Next base: position 40,967 of record NZ_JAAWVW010000017.1, read on the forward strand.
GATTACAAATTCTGGTCGCAGTTACAGCCGGGTTATGCCTTTTTCAACCTAACCCATCAACCGCCCGCAGTATCGGTGGCGAACGGCCAGTATGTGATCAACAACAAAACCATACCGGCCAGTCCGCCCGCATCACACTATGCGTTCGCCCAAGCGAAATAAGACAAACTCACCTGGCATGAGCGCATGCCAGGTTTCATTGCCGGTGAGCGGTAATGTCGCCAGCACAGTGACCACATCGTCAGGCGTGGTTTGTTGCTGAAAGTCGATTTCCACATCGTCATCAAGCAGCGTTGCCTTGCCGAACGGCGCCCGTCGGGTAATCCAGTGCAAACGGGTCGAACAGTATCCCATCACGAAATCACCGTCCGACAGCAGCATGTTGAATACCCCTTTCTCCCTGAGCTGATCCGCCAGCGAAGCAATGTAACGGAAAACTGACGGCCAGTACGTCGGCTTACGGGGATAACGCTGAGACAATTGATGCAGCAGCCAGCAGAAGGCATATTCGCTGTCCGTTTGACCTACCGGCCGGAAATTGCCGGTTTTCAGACTACGGTAGCCCTTCAACTGGCCGTTGTGGGCGAATGTCCAGTTACGTCCCCACAGTTCACGGGTAAACGGATGGGTATTCTCCAGCGCGACTTCGCCGCGATTCGCCTGCCGGATATGAGAAACCACCGCGCGGGACTTGATAGGATAATTCTGCACCAATTGGGCGATAGGAGAGTCGCAACCCGGCAGAGGATCCTTGAACGTTCGGCAGCCGTTCCCCTCATAAAACGTAATCCCCCAGCCGTCACGGTGCGGCCCGGTACGACCGCCTCGCTGCATCAACCCGGTAAAGCTGAAACAGATATCCGTTGGAACATTGGCGCTCATCCCCAGCAGTTCACACATCGTTAATTCCTTGCCCCCTCTCCGGCGGCGATCAGTGGCCCGCCATTTCTTTCTCAACCAGTTGAATCAGAATGTGAATTGCCTTGATATGCACTTCCTGAATACGGTCGGCATAGCCAAAATGCGGAACGCGAATCTCGACATCCGCCATTCCCGCCATCTTGCCGCCGTCCTTGCCGGTCAGGGTAATCACTTTCATGCGTTTAGCGCGAGCGGCGTTGATCGCTTTAATGATGTTGCCGGAATTACCTGACGTAGAAATACCCAGTAAAACATCGCCTTCACGCCCGAGAGACTCCACATAGCGGGAAAAGACGAAGTCATAACCGAAGTCATTGCTGACGCAAGAGAGATGGCTCGGATCGGAAATCGCAATGGCCGGATACCCTGGGCGATTCTCGCGGTAGCGGCCGGTCAGCTCCTCGGCAAAATGCATGGCGTCACAGTGGGAGCCGCCATTGCCACAAGAAATAACCTTACCGCCGGCTTTGAACGCATCGGCCAGCAATACCGCAGCATTCTGTATAGATTGAATATTGGCGTCGTCACTTAAAAATGCGTTCAGCGTGGCAGCCGCTTCATTCAACTCATTACGGATTAAGTCCTGATACATGGAAACCCTCTTATTCAGTGAAATCATGAATTTTTCGACCAGAAGTGTAGCGGATCACCCATACTGCGAGAAGCAAACAATCGTCAAACGATAGCATTGTACACAGCGGGAATGCCCCGCGATCGCTTTGTGAGTTGAGTTGTAATTACGATGTAAATGAATTGATCGAAAGCAGACCCTGGACTACAACGACACTATAGCGGCAAGTCGGACCTCTTTGCCAGGCTGACCCATAGATACGGGAGAATGCGCATATGGTTACGGTCAGTATTCTACTTCTGCTCATCATTACGGCTGTTCTGTTCTACCATCAGGTGCCTTTGTGGCTCAGCGGGATATTGCTGGTTGCCTGGTTCGGCGGTTTGGCATGGCTTAGCGTTTGGTCTTACTGGTTGCTGGCGCCGTTAATCCTTCTGTTGTTGCCGCTCACCCTACCGCCATTGCGCAAGCGGCTGTTTTCCGCCGCGGCGCTGAAACTGTTCCGACGCGCGATGCCCGCAATGTCCAGCACCGAGAAAGAAGCCATCGACGCAGGCACCACCTGGTGGGAAGGCGAACTGTTTCGCGGTGCACCGGACTGGCGTCAGTTGCATGCCTACCCGCGCCCGACGCTGACGCTGGAGGAGCAAGCGTTCCTGGAAGGGCCGGTGGAAGAGGCCTGCCGTATGGCCGACGATTTTGAAATCACCCATGAACAGGCAGACCTGCCGCCGGAGCTCTGGAATTTCCTGAAACAGCACCGCTTCTTCGCGCTGATTATCCGCAAAGAGTATGGCGGTCTTGAATTTTCCGCCTACGCCCAGGCGATGGTGCTGCAAAAACTGGCGAGCGTATCCAGCATTCTTGCCATCACCGTCGGCGTGCCGAATTCGCTCGGGCCGGGCGAACTGTTGCAACACTACGGGACCGAGCAACAGAAAGATCACTACCTTCCCCGGCTGGCGCGCGGCGATGAAATTCCCTGTTTCGCACTCACCAGCCCGGAAGCCGGCTCCGATGCCGGCGCGATCCCGGATTTCGGCGTAGTCGGTTATGGGCAGTGGCAAGGCCAGCAAGTGCTGGGAATGCGGCTAACCTGGAACAAACGTTACATCACGCTGGCGCCGGTCGCCACCGTACTGGGGCTGGCGTTCCGTCTGTACGATCCCGACCACCTGCTGGGGGACAAAGATGATATCGGCATCACCTGCGCGCTGATTCCAGCGCACATGGAAGGTGTCAGCATCGGTCGCCGTCACTTTCCGCTCAACGTGCCGTTCCAGAACGGCCCGACTCAGGGCAACAACCTGTTTGTCCCGCTGGATTGCATCATCGGCGGGCCGTCGATGGCAGGCCATGGCTGGCGCATGTTGATGGAATGCCTGTCGGTCGGGCGCGGGATCACCCTGCCGTCAAATTCGACCGGCAGCCTGAAAGGCATCGCGCTGGCGACCGGGGCCTACGCCCGCATTCGCCGCCAGTTCCGGCTGCCTATCGGTCAGATGGAAGGGATCGAGGAACCGCTGGCTCGCATGGCGGGCAATGCCTACGTCATGGACGCCGCCGCGACGCTCATCACCACCGGGATCATGCAAGGCGCACGTCCCGCTGTGCTGTCCGCCATCGTGAAATACCACTGCACCCATCGGGGTCAGCGCGCCATCATCGACGCCATGGACATCGCCGGTGGCAAAGGCATCTGCCTTGGCCCCTCGAATTTCATTGCTCGTAATTATCAGGGGGCCCCCATCGCGATTACGGTGGAGGGCGCCAATATTCTTACTCGCAGCATGATTATCTTCGGGCAGGGCGCCATCCGCTGCCATCCTTATATTCTGAAGGAGATGCAGGCGGCGCAGGAAAACAACCTGAAGGATTTCGACCAGGCACTGTTCGGGCATCTCGGCCATGTCGCCAGCCGCTTGCTTCGCAGCCTGTGGCTTGGCGTCACCAACGGCAGAACCAGCGCGTCCCCGGTCAACGACGCCACCCGCCGTTATTACCAACGGCTGAACCGGCTCAGCGCCAATCTGGCGCTGCTGGCGGATGTCTCCATGGCTGTACTCGGCGGCGGACTGAAACGCCGCGAACGCCTGTCGGCGCGGCTCGGCGATATTCTCAGCCAACTGTACCTGGCCTCCGCTACGCTCAAACGCTACGACGAAGAAGGCCGCCAGAGTGCGGATTTACCGCTGGTGCGTTGGGGCGTGCAGGATGCGCTGCATCAGGCCGACCAGGCCATCGACGCACTGCTGGCCAACTACCCCAACCGGCTGCTTGCTCGCGTGCTGCGCGTGCTGGTCTTCCCCTTCGGCGCCGTCAACCCGCCGCCGTCCGATGCGCTGGATCACCAACTGGCGCGGTTGCTGCAAACGCCGTCCGTATCCCGTAGCCGTCTGGGGAGAGGTCTGTATCTGAAATCCGGCGCCCGCCACGCGGCAGCGCAGATCGAACATGCGTTACAGGATGTACTGGCCGCAGAGCCCATCCACCACCGGCTGTGTCAGGCTGCTGGCCGCAGCTTGCCGTTTATGCAGTTGGATCGATTAGCGGAGCACGGCCTGGCGGAGGGAACAATCACTCTGGAAGAAGCCGACATCCTTCAAAAAGCGGAATCCAGTCGGCTAAGAACCATCAATGTGGATGATTTTTCGCCGGACAGGCTGGCCAGCCGTAAACCGACGCAACGTCAGACGCAAAACGAAACAGCGTAAACGCCCTGCGAAGCCGGTTGCAGCCGGCTTCAACGTGTTACTCAGATGTCACGTTGTACTCTCAGGCGCCGCTCTGGCGTACCCGCGCCAGCAACGCTTCCGGGCTGTCAATATGCGGTGCGGCCAACACCAGTGTTTTTCCTAATATGATTGCGTGGCGCTGGCAGGCCAGGCGGGCGTCCACATCCGCAATCGTCTCCAGATCCGCCACATGCGCCATGCCGACGGTACGACGAATCAGTTCAGTACCGCAGTAGCCGACGGTATCCCGCCAGACCTGCTGCAGGAATTGCTCCGCATACCCTTCGACGGCCAACGCCGAATCCCGGCTGTTTTCCCGGGCGAGCACCGTAAAACGGCGGGCAAAGGTATGCCATAACATCACGATATCCTCCAGCCGTCGTTCCCGCGCCGCAGCCGCTTCACGCGGCGCCTGCAACCCCGGCAAGCCGCAATAATTGAGCAACAGATTGCCCAGCGCCGAGCCGATATCAAAGCCCATCGGACCATAGAAACCGAACTCCGCATCGATCACTTTGAGGCTCTCTTCCTTCACGAAGATGGAACCGCTGTGAACGTCGCCGTGCAGCAGCGCTTCCGCCCGGGTCAGAAATGCCTGTTTCAGTCCGGCTACCGCACATTTCAGCGCCGAATCTCGCCACAGCGCTTCAACCTCGGAACGCAAAGCCGGATCGAACTGATTACGCTCATGGTCGGTATAAGGATCGGTAAAAAACAGATCTTCCGTAATCTGACATAACTCAGGATTGGTGAAACGGCTCACCGCCGCTTTCTTCTCATGAGGATGCTGATAGAAATCGGAATAGTGAAATAACGTCTGGGCCAGATATTCACCCAGCTGTGCCGCCGCCAGCGGATAATCACGCCCCTGCACCAAACCGCGACGCCAGATCTCATGGTCGGACAAATCTTCCTGCACCATCACCGCCAGTTGCGGATCATGGTGCAACACTGTCACGGTATGTTGCGGGCAGTAACGCGCGTGCAACAGCAGGGTTTCCGCTTCGATGCGGGCGCGATCCAACGTCAACGGCCAGGACTCACCGACGCAGCGCACATAAGGCAACGCTTGTTTGACGATCACCCGACTGATGCCCTGAGCATCACGGATCTTAAAAACCAGGTTCAGATTGCCATCGCCGACTTCCTCGGCGTCAATCAACGACTGCGGATCCGCCACACCGCCGAACTGGCGGGCGTACTGCACGGCATCCTGTGCAGTAAAGGTACGGTAAAGCGACATAACCAACCTCGTTTATCTACGTAGTGTTTGCTTGTTACCAACACCGAGCTTTATACCCAAAATAATTCGAGTTGCAGGACAACACGCTCGCGTGTTGAACAACGCCATACGTTGGCCCTTTAGGGCAAGGCTCGTTAGAGCCTTGTAACGCAGCCAACACACCCGCAACTTGAAGTATGAAGGGGATAGACATAAAAACATTCAGACGTCTATACTTCCGAAAGGCATATTGGCAGAATAGGTTCCCCGACGCAATAACGCAACATGGATTTAACCACTCATGCAGACCTTTAACACGACCAGTCTGAAAGTCGTTGATAACCAACTGTGGATCCTCGACCAACAGGCGCTGCCGCAGCAAAAAATCTGGTGCCCCTGCCCCGATGTCGCCACGCTGGTCGACCACATCCGCACACTGCGGGTGCGAGGCGCTCCCTTGATCGGGCTGTCCGCCAGCCTGCTGCTGGCGTTGTTGGCGGAACAAGGGATGCCGCCGGATGCATTATCACAGGCGCTGGAAACGCTGCGGGCATCGCGCCCGACCGCCGTCAACCTGATGAACAACCTCGATCGCATGAAACAGGCGCTGGCCGCAGCGGATTTCACCGGCACCATGACACAGGAAGCATTGCGGCTGATTGATGAAGACAAAACCTTGTGCGATCGCATCGCTGGGCACGGCGCCGGGTTGGTCAAACCCGGCAGTCGGCTGCTGACCCACTGCAATACCGGCGGATTGGCGACTGCGGGCGTCGGCACTGCCATCGGGGTGATCCTGCGCGCCCACCAACAAGGCCGGGTGGAAAGCGTGTGGGTGGATGAAACTCGCCCATTGCTGCAAGGCGGCAGGCTCACCGCCTGGGAGCTGGGTGAGTTGGGCATTCCTTATCGCCTGATATGCGATTCTATGGCCGCCAGCCTGATGGCGCAGGGCCTGGTCGACGCGGTGTGGGTAGGCGCCGACCGCATTGCCGCCAACGGTGACGTCGCCAACAAGATAGGCACCTACAACCTGGCGGTGCTGGCGCACTATCACGGTATTCCGTTTTATGTCGCCGCGCCGCACACCACGCATGACCCGCATTGCCCTAATGGGCAGGCTATCCCCATCGAGCAACGCGCCGCCAATGAAGTCACCGGCGTCGCCGGCAGTTTCGGTCAGTGCCAATGGGCCCCAACGGATGCCGCGGTATACAACCCGGCGTTCGACGTCACACCGGCGGCACTCATCAGCGGTTGGGTGCTTGATAACGGCGTGGTGACGCCGCAACAGGTACACGACGGCATATTTCAACGCACACAGGGATAAGCAAGAGAGTGCGTGCCCGCCCACGGGCACGCAACCGCCAGCGGATTACGCCAACTTCGGATAAGTATCGGCGATAGCATCGCCGGTGAAGTGGGCGATCCAGCCGTCGGGATTATTGAACAGGCGGATGGCGGTGAAATGCGGCGCCGATCCCATATCGAACCAGTGTGGAGTGCCGGCAGGCACCGACAGCAAATCGTTCTTCTCGCACAGGATCTGGAAAATCCGGCCGTCCACATGCAGACAGAACAGCCCGGTGCCCGCCACGAAAAAACGCACTTCGTCTTCCGCGTGAGTATGCTCGGACAGGAACTTGGCGCGCAGCGCCTCTTTCTGCGGATTATCCGCCCGCATGCTGATCACATCCCAACTCTGATAGCCCTTCTCCGCCACCAGTTTGTCGATCTCGTGTTGATACGCCGCCAGCACCTCGTCGGCGGAGGGGGCATCGCTGAGTGGGCGATCCGCCTGCCAGCGCTCGAAATGCACGCCGATGGCGGCGAGTTGCGCTTGGATCGCCGCGGCGTCGTTGCTCTGCCACAGCGGCTGGTGGGCATCGGCGTCACTGAAAATGGTTAAAGCGCTCATGGGCGATTCTCCTGCGGTTGTTGGGGAACCGAAAAACGGCTCAGATCGATGTGATCAAAACGGCTGACTTGCGGATGGCGGCTGTGCGTATCCGCCTCGTCGCGGATCAGTTGGCAAGTGTGCCAGCCGGCGGCGGCGGCGGCATCCAGCTCCTGCCGAATATCGGACAGGAACAGCAATGCATCGGGCGACACCCCTATCGACCGGGCGATATGCTGATAGGATGCCACGTCGCGCTTAGCACCGACGCGGGTATCAAAGTAATCGCTGAACCATGGACGCAGGTCGCCCGCCTCGCTATGGCCGAACAGCAGATGCTGCGCTTCCACCGAACCGGAAGAATAGACATACAGCGCCAGCCCTTGTGCGTGCCAGGCACGCAATTGCGGCGCCACATCGTCATACACATGGCCGCGAAAATCGCCGTTACGATAGCCGGTACGCCAGATAATGCCCTGCAACAGTTTCAACGCCGGCGACTTGCGATCCTGATCCATAAACTGGTTCAGCACGACCAGCAGTCGCGCGGCGTCTGCCTGCGGCTCGCCAATCTCCTGACGCAACACATCCAGCGCTCCGGCGATTTCCGGCACCTCATCCGCCTGCGCCAGCGTTGCCGCTAGCCGTTCGCGGGCATAGGGAAACAGAACATGATGCACAAAACGGATATCGCTGGTTGTGCCTTCGATATCGGTGACAATCGCCTTGATCATTGAACCTCCAGCAGACGCCGTTGCAATTCGCACTGGAACAGAAACTCCAGTCCTTCGAGGTGGCGGCGGGCTTCCCCCACATCCCGCCCCCAGCAATACAAGCCATGGCCACGCACCAGAAAACCGTAGCGCAAAGGCGCAGTCTCGTGCAGAGCCGCAACGCGGGCCGCCAGCGCTGGAATGTCCTGATCATTGTCGAAAATGGGGATCGTCACCCGATCGAGATGCGTCCGCTGGCCGCTCAGGGATTTCTGCATTTCATAGCCTTCCAGCACCAACACCGCACGTTTCTCTACCCGCGACAACACGGTCGCGTTCACCGAATGCGTATGCAGCACCGCGCCGGCCTGCTGCGGCAACAGACGATACAGCAGGGTGTGCAGGCCGGTCTCCGCCGAAGGGGTACGCCCGCTGGGAATATGATTGGAAGCAATATCCACTTGCAGAAAATCCTGCGCCTGCACGTTGCCTTTATCCTTACCGGACTCGCTGATCAGACACCATTGTTCGTCGAGCCGAACCGACATGTTGCCGCCGGTCGCTGGGCACCAGCCTTTCTGACCGATCCAGCGGCAGGCGGCCACCAGCTCGCTCAATTGCGGGTTGTTACTCATAAATCATCCTGTACAGGTGAAGAGGCAGCGCGTCAGTCACAAATAATGAGGCTGCTTAGTCTATTTAGTTATGGCTTAGTGAATTATGGAATTTAGCCGTTTAAACGTCCAAGCGTCTTGATTGCCAAATACTAGCATCGTGTTATATTGGCAGCAATACAGGCTTGCAGGAGTCCTTCTTCCGTCATGAGCGCCGCACTAATTCCCGACAGTAAGTTACCTTCCCTCGGCACCACGATCTTCACGCAGATGAGCGCCTTGGCGCAGCAACATCAGGCCATCAATCTGTCGCAGGGGTTCCCGGATTTCGACGGCCCGTCATACCTGAAAGAACGGCTGAACCACCATGTCATCCAGGGCGCCAACCAGTACGCCCCCATGACCGGCGTCGCCCCGTTGCGCCAGGCGATAGCGGAAAAGACGGCGGAACTCTACGGCTGGCAACCGGATGCGGAGACTGAAATCACCGTCACGGCCGGTGCCACCGAGGCATTATTCGCTGCCATCAGTGCACTGGTGCGCCCCGGCGATGAAGTCATCTGCTTCGACCCCAGTTACGACAGCTATGCGCCGGCGGTGCAGCTAGCGGGCGGCGTGCTGAAACGGCTGGCGCTGCAACCGCCTGCCTTCCGTGTCGACTGGGCAACCTTCGACACACTGCTCAGCGACCGTACCCGGCTGGTTATCGTCAATACGCCGCACAATCCGTCCGCCACGGTCTGGCAACAGGAGGATTTCCAACAACTGTGGCAGGCGATTGCCGCACGGGAGATCTACGTGCTGAGCGATGAAGTATACGAACACATCTGCTTTGCCGCCGAGGGCCATGCCAGCGTGCTGGCGCACCCGGAACTGCGACAGCGCGCAATTGCCGTGTCTTCGTTCGGTAAAACCTTTCATATGACCGGCTGGAAAGTGGGCTACTGCGTGGCGCCGGCGCCGCTGAGCGCCGAAGTACGTAAGGTTCATCAGTATCTGACGTTTTCCGTCAATACGCCGGCCCAGTTAGCCATCGCCGATATGCTGCGACAGCAGCCGCAGCACTGGCGCGATCTGCCCGACGTCTACCGCGCTAAACGTGACCGCTTCGTCAACGCGCTGTCCGGCAGCCGGCTGGAAATCCTGCCCTGCGAAGGCACCTACTTTCTGCTGGCGGATTACCGAGCCATCTCGACGCAGGACGACGTCAGCTTCTGCCGCTGGCTGACCGAACAGGTCGGCGTCGCCGCCATTCCGCTGTCGGTTTTCTGTGACGCGCCCTTCCCTCATACGCTGATTCGGTTATGCTTTGCCAAACAGGAATCCACACTTGACGCCGCTGCGGAGCGCTTATGTCGACTTTAAAAATCACGCTGTTGCAACAGCCGCTGGCCTGGATGGACGGCCCGGCTAACCTCAACCATTTCGACACCCTACTGGGTGACATCACCGGCCGCGATCTGATCGTATTGCCGGAAATGTTCACCACCGGTTTTGCCATGGAGGCAGCGAAAAGCAGCCTGGAGCAAAGCGTGGTGGAAAGCTGGTTGCGTCAGTGGGCGCAGCGCAACAACGCGCTGGTCGGCGGTAGCGTGGCGGTACAGACCAACCACGGCGCGGCGAACCGTTTCTTGCTAGCGGATCCGCAGGGTAACGTCTACCAGTACGACAAACGCCACCTGTTCCGCATGGCGGACGAACATGAATATTATCAATCCGGCGAAAGCCGGCAGGTTGTGGAATGGCGCGGCTGGCGCATTCTGCCGCTGATCTGCTACGACTTGCGCTTTCCAGTATGGTCGCGCAACCGTCAGGATTACGATCTGGCGCTGTACGTCGCCAACTGGCCGACGCCGCGGGCGCCACACTGGAAAGCGTTGCTGACTGCCCGCGCGATTGAAAATCAGGCTTACGTCGCCGGTTGTAACCGCGTCGGCACCGACGGCAACGGCCATAGCTATCAGGGCGACAGCCGAGTCATCGACGCGCAGGGCAACCTGCTGGCCAGCGCGCCGGACAATCAGGCGGCGCGCATCGACGCCGAACTGTCGCTGGAAGCATTGCAAAGCTACCGCGAAACCTTCCCCGCCTGGCGCGACGCCGATAAGTTTAGTTTGTAAATTACTCCGCCCGACAGGATCATGCGCTGCCAGCGATGCAACCGCGCAGCACATGTCCTGTCGGCAGTTTTCATCATAGTAGATGCGACTAGCGCCTTTCTGACTCCCCTTCCTCCACGCTGTTATCTCCCTTAATACCACTCGCTTAAGTACACGAGCCTATTGTTGGGTCTGCCCCCATCCGCTCCGATGATCGGAATTCAGCAAACATCAATAATATAAACAAAAGGTTACTCCTTAAATTACAGTGAGACTGCCGTAGCCAGCCACATTCCTCTTAGTCAAAAACGATTAACTGATAGTGTGAGTCTCCTCATACGGGGAGGCACGAGGCCAGTCATACATAGGGTGTGTTGAAAATGGTGTGTCGGAATAACGAGAGAGTGACGGAGGTCAAAAAACAATTACTTCTTAATAAGTGAGCAAAATTTATGCTCGCTCTCTTTGTTAACATTATTATAACATCCACGCTCGGTATGTATTGAACGAGTATGTATTTCAAGCTGGAGAAGGAAAATCAACAAGGCGCAATATTATTAAAATCTTCGATATGGCCTGATTATTTTATGCGAGCAGATCTGATTATCAATGCAAAAATCTCTATGCACAGACCAAAAGATGATGCCTCCGCCTTGTGGAAGCAGCTACTTGCGAAAGGGTATGCTCGACTTTGCTACAACGGCGATTACCACCCTGGCGGCATTGATGTGACGACGACAATGCAAGTGCTGAATAAAAATGGTGAAATACACAAAAATATGTGGGCACTTGGATTACCTACCGAAGGAAACAAATTCTACACCTTTATTGTCCCCAGACCTGGCGTCAATTCAACAGCGATTATTGATGCGGGGAAGGCGGTCAGTCAATTATTGGCATGTCTGGCGGAGACAGAAAAGGCATCCTCTTATGTTGAATAATCAAATCATTAATCGAGACAGTTTAGCGGGTATGGGGGCGACGCTGATAGGCAATGGCATAGGTCGATTTGCCTATATTGCCTTGATGCCCGCATTAATCCAAAGTGACTGGTTTAGCAAAAGTGAAGCCTCATATTTAGGGGTGGCAACACTTCTGGGCTATATATTAGGCGCGCCAGCAGCCAATATTTTATTACGTTACTTTAGTGCCGGGAAATTAATCCGTGCAGCTATGTTGATTAGCAGTTTTAGTTATTTTGGGTGTGCACTAAAAGAAGCGCCACTGAACTGGTTTTATGTTTGTCGCACATTGGCCGGTATAGCAGGTGCGTTGTTAATGGTTGTGGCTCCCCCGGTCATTGTTCGTAAATATAAACCCAGTGTAAAAGCCAGAGTCAGTGGAGTTGTTTTCTCTGGTATCGGGCTAGGTGCAATGCTCTCAGGCACGCTAATCCCATTACTTATTTATTTCAGCATTATGTCTGCCTGGCTAGGCATGGGCGCGATAGCATTCGTGACAACAGTTCTGACATGGCGTGCATGGAAAACTACTGACACATCCTCACAACCTATTGGGGTTAACGTCTCTTTTTTTCAGCTTTCTAAATTTCAAATAAGGAGCGTAGCACTTATTTTATTGGCTTATACCTGCAACGCGATTGGATATCTGCCACATACGTTATTCTGGGTTGATTACATCGTACGAGAATTAGGTATGTCATTCTCCAGTGGTGGTTTTTTCTGGGCGACGTTTGGTGTCGGTGCCGTTATTGGCCCACTGATTACGGGTAATCTAGGTGATAGATTTGGGCTAAAACGTTCACTTTGCATCGCATTTAGTCTGAAAGCGCTAGGCGTCGCATTACCGCTAGCCAGTTCACATCCCGCCGCATTATTCCTGTCTTCATTGTTGGTTGGTATTTTTACTCCAGGAACCGTGACGCTGGTATCGACTTATACATTGGAATGTGTGGGATATGATCTGCATACAAAAGCATGGAGTGGCATGACACTCTCTTTTGCAATATCACAAGGGGTGGTTGGTTTTTTCATGGCGTATTCTTTAAGTCAATTGGACTCATATAACTTATTGTTCGCTATCAGTACCAGTGCGCTATTACTTTCTGTGACGTGCATTATGTTGACATCATCGCACCCAATTTCAAAACCTTTTTCCCAATCTATTTAGTTTAGTAAAGGACTCTTCATGCAACTGTATCTTAATGAAACATCTCCTTTCTCACGTGTGGTCGTCGCAACAGCGCTTTTATCACACTGCTCACCACTCACATTTATTTGGGTTGACCCCTGGAACTCCCCCATTAATCTTAAAAGCGTCAATCCATTTTGCTTGATCCCCGCGTTAGAACTTGATAACGGAGTGGCCCTTACCGAAAGTTTATGCATTTGCCAGTATTTAATTGCAACCTATCAACCCCAGGCATTACGTCAGGTAGACTCGGCACAGGCCCATGAAATTAAACACTTAGGGGTAGCCAAAACGCTGATGGAAATTGCATTTCGAACCGCAGTATTAGCACGCTATACCGAAAATGATAACGCGCTTATTCAGAGAGGGCAGGCCGGTATGATGGCAGCGCTAAAACAGCTCAATAAAGAGATAGGTGACGAAGGGGTCAATACCCGCCTGACGCCAAACCTTGCCACATTGTATTCCCATGCGGCGTTAGAATATGTCCAGTTTCGTCATGGTGCATTATTTAATGAGGTGGACAATAAAAATGTGGTCGATTTCCTGCAATGTTCCCCTTTTGCTAGCGTACTGTCGCTGATTAACACCGCGTGTTTAGCCAAGAAACCTGATTATGCCAGCTTACTTTCTGATTTTATCCGCCAGCCACGAGCATAGTCGGGTAATCAGGCCAACGTTCGCTTTTTATGATGCGCCATCTGTTAGCGAAGAAATATTAATGCCAAACCACACAGACAATAACTCAACCATGACTACCGTTTCATTCAGGTATTTTTTTGCCAGTATCTGGCGGGTATTACATGTTACACATCATTACTTATTATGATGGTATTGCGATGACGACATACCTTCATCACAGAACAGGGCTGATGAAAAATTCAAGTTATGACGGTAACTGATGACAACAGAGGAAGTAAAACGGGAGCGATTACCGCTCCCGATATCACCGCTCCCGGAAATATATTTTTAGAAAAAAACGCACGCTAATGCCAAACCTTAGCTCGGTGATCAATTCCACGTTATTGAAATACCGATATACGATAGCAGCACATGCCTGTCACCCGGTGCCCACGGTATATTTCAACGGTATCCCAATACCGTGAGCAGCAGCGCCTGCAATGCCAGCGCCACATCGTCGGTCAATACCGATTCATCCGGATGGTGGCTAACGCCGCCCTTGCAACGAACAAACAGCATCCCCACAGGCCAGCGCTCAGCGATGGCGATAGCGTCATGGCCCGCACCGCTCGGCAGTTGCATATTGCGGCCCTGCACCGCCATCACCGCATCGGAAAGCCGCTGTTGCAGCGCGCTGTCGCACGGCGTTGCGGCGATGCGGTAATACTCTTCGGCGTTAAACGCACAACCGCGCGTGGTCGCTATGGTCTGGGCCAGATCCAGCAACTGTTGCAGCAACGCATCCAGCGGTTTATCGGCCGGCCCGCGAATATCCAACGTCAGCCGCACTTCCCCTGGGATCACATTCGCCGCCCCCGGCAAACATTGCAGGGTACCGAACGTCGCCACCAGATGCGGGTCGCTCGCCAGAGTAAGCTGCTCTGCCTGCGTCATCCAGGCGGCGGCGGCAGCCAGCGCGTCCTGCCGCTGCGACATCGGCACCGTCCCCGCATGACCGGCATGGCCGGTAAAGGCGCAGTTCAGCCGCCGCGCGCCGTTAATGGCTGTCACCACCCCCAGCGCCAGTTCCGCTTGCTCCAGACAAGGCCCCTGCTCGATATGCAATTCCAGATACGCGGTAATCTCCCGCGCCGCCCGTTCGGCGTCGCCAATGGCGTCGACGTTCAGCCCGGCGGTGTGCAACGCGCTGGCGACGGTGACACCGTCCGCATCCGTGCGCGATAACCAGTCGGACGGCCAGCTGCCGGTCAGCCCCCGGCTTCCCAGCAGGGTAATGCCGAAACGGGTGCCTTCTTCGTCGCCAAAACCAACAATTTCCACCGCCAGCGGCAGCCGGATCCCCTGACGATGCAAGCTGGCGACGGTTTCAATGGCGGTCAGCACGCCAAGCATGCCGTCGTAGCGCCCGGCGTTGCGCACCGTATCCAAATGAGAACCCAGCAGCAGTGCTGGTGCGTCGGGCGTGTGCCCATCATAACGCCCGCAGATATTGCCGACGCTATCCTGCCAGACGCGCATGCCAGCTTCCTGCATCCATTCGCCGACTCGCCGATTGGCGAGCAGATGCTCCGGCGACAGGTAAACTCGCGTCAGTTGACCGGCAGTCTCGCTGATGGCCGCCAGTTCATCGCAACGCTGCATTACGCGACGTGCGGCGCTCAGCGCCTCAGCCGCCGTCAGCACGTCGCTCATGCCGGCTCCTTGCGGTTGCGGTAAACATCCCACGCCGCTTGCATCGCCGCGCCCTGAACCGTCGCGAACCCCAGATGATTCAGCACCGCGTCTAATGCACTCAGCGTCTGCATCACGCAATCTTTTCGGGCGTTATAACCCATGGTGCCGATGCGCCAGATCTTGCCCTGCAACGGCCCGAACGAGGTGCCGATCTCGATGGCGAAATCCTCCAGCAGCAGTTTGCGCACCTGTTCGCCGTGGACGCCTTGCGGGATCACCACCCCCAGCACGTTGTTCATCTTGTTGGCGATATCGCCGTAAGCTTGCAACCCCATGCCTTCGATACCGGCCAGCAGCGCATTACCGTGCAACTGGTGACGGGCAATACTGGCGTCCAGCCCCTCTTCCAGAATAACGCAGGCGCATTCCCGTGCGGCGAACAGCATGCTGGTGGCCTCGGTATGGTGGTTGAGACGCTCCGGCCCCCAATAGTCCATCACCATGCCGAGGTCGAAATAGTTGGAATAAATCATTTCGTCGTCGCCGTCCTGATGGTCGGCGGTACGAATGCCCTGCTCCACGCACTTACGCTGACGAATCACCGCCTCCATGCGCGGGCTGAGCGTGATCGGCGAACTGCCGGACGGCCCGCCCAGGCATTTCTGCAACCCGGCGGACACCGCATCCAGTCCCCAGGCATCGGTTTCCAGCGGGTTGCCGCCGAACGACGCGGTGGCGTCGGTGTAAAAAAGGACGTCATGACGACGACAGATATCCCCCAGCTCCGCCAGCGGTTGCAGCATGGTGGTGGAGGTATCGCCCTGCACGGTGAGCAGCAGGCGCGGCTTCACTCGCTTAATGGCGTCTTCGATCTGATCCGGCGTGAACACCTCGCCCCACGGCGCTTCGATAGTGTGCACATCGGCGCGGCAGCGGCGGGCAATCTCGCACAACAGATGGCCGAAGCGGCCGAATACCGGCACCAGCACCCGATCGCCGGGGCGGATCGCCGATACCAGAATCGCCTCGATCCCGGCGCGGGAAGTGCCGTCCACCAGCATGGTCCAGCGGTTGTCGGTACGGAACAGCTGGCGATACAGCGCCATCACCTGATTCATGTAGCCGGTCATCGCCGGATCGTACTGGCCGATCAATTGGCTGGACATGGCGCGCAGTACGCGCGGATCGGCGTTGATCGGGCCCGGCCCCATCAACAGGCGGTGCGGCGGATTGATTTGCGCCAGCAGTTCGTTATGCATGAAATTAACTCCTGAAATAGATTCCCAACGACGTTGGGGAATGTTCAATGAGAACAGGAATAGCCCGACGCCGACCCCGAAATAGCCGACACGCCGTCCCTCCGGCGGGAACACGCGATTGCTGCGCTTACCGGCGCACCGGGTCAGGCGTCCTACTCCTCACAATCTTACCGAGGCGATAAACTGCTTCAGTTCCGGTGTTTGCGGGCTGGCGAACAGTACATCGCCCGGCCCCTGTTCCCACACCGTCCCCTGATGCATAAACACCACCCGGTCGCCCACCTCGCGGGCGAAATTCATTTCGTGCGTGACCAGAATCAGCGTCATCCCTTCCGCCGCCAGTTGCTCCAGCACTTTGAGCACCTCGCCCACCAGTTCCGGATCCAACGCCGAGGTGATCTCATCGCACAGCAATACCTTCGGGTTCATCGCCAACGCACGGGCGATCGCCACTCGCTGTTGCTGGCCGCCGGACAGGCTGGACGGGTAATACTCCATCCGCTCCCCCAGCCCGACCTTGTTCAGCATCTGCGCCCCCAACGCCCGGCACTCGGCATCGCTTTTGCCCAACACCAACCGTGGCGCCAGCATCACGTTCTCCAGCGCCGTCATATGGGGAAACAGGTTGAAATTCTGAAAGATCATGCCGACGGATCGGCTGATTTCGCGCGCCTGCGACTCGCGGTCGGTAATGGTCATCCCCCCCAGTTTGATACTGCCGTCCTGATAGCCTTCCAGCCCGTTGATGCAGCGCAGCAGCGTACTTTTGCCGGAACCGCTACGGCCGATGATGGACACCACCTCGCCCACGTCGATATCCAGATCCACGCCTTTCAGTACGTGGTTTTGGCCGTAATACTTATGGACCTGATTAATGGTGATGAGCGGCATTGAATTTCTTCTCCAGATAACGGCTGTAGTAAGAGAGCGGGTAACACAGCAGGAAATAGCCCAGCGCCACCAGCCCGAACACTTTGAACGGCTGGAAGGTCACGTTGTTGAGCATGGTGCCGGCCTTGGTCAGTTCGACGAAACCGATGATCGAGGCCAGCGCGGTGCCCTTGATCACCTGCACCGAAAACCCGACCGTCGGCGCGATGGCGATACGCATCGCCTGCGGGGCAATCACCCGAGTCAGCGTCTGGGTGAAGGTCAGCCCGAGGCAACGAGAGGCTTCCCACTGCCCTTT
Organism: Musicola keenii; assembly: GCF_014855505.1. Lineage (NCBI taxonomy): Bacteria > Pseudomonadati > Pseudomonadota > Gammaproteobacteria > Enterobacterales > Pectobacteriaceae > Musicola > Musicola keenii. The sequence continues at coordinate 58,654 of NZ_JAAWVW010000017.1, forward strand.
CGGCAACGCCAGCACGCTGCCATGCCAGATATCCACCAGAAACGCGCTGGTGAACAGCGTCAGCGCCAGCGCCGCCGCCGTCCAGGGGCTGACGTCGATACCGAACAACCCCAGGCCGAAGAACGCCAAGAACAGCTGCATCAGCAGCGGCGTACCCTGAAACACATCGGCGTACAGCCGGGTCAGGCGCAGCGGCCATGGGCGTTTGGTCAGACGCAGCAGCAATAAAGGCAGCGTGACCAGACCGCCGCCAAAAAAGGCCGCCAGTGACAGCAGCAGCGTCCAGCGCCCCGCCAACAGCAGGTTGCGCACGATATCCCAGTCGGTAAACGTCATCATTGGCGCGGTACTCCCAGCAAACGTCGCCCGGCCAGCAGCAGTAGCTGGCGCATCAACATCGACAGCGCCAGATAAAACAGCGTAGTCACCAGATACACCTCGAAACTGAGGAAGGTTCGGGACTGAATCAGGTTGGCGGCGAAGGTCAGCTCTTCAAACGACACCTGTGACACCACGGAAGAACCGAGCATCACGATGATGCACTGGCTGACCAGCGCCGGATAAATCCGTTGCAGCGCCGGCGGCAGGATCACCCGCAGAAAGGTCTGGGTTTTGGTCAGCCCCAGCACCCGCGCCGCCTCCCACTGACCTTTCGGTGTCACCTGGATGCCGGCGCGGATAATCTCCGTGCTGTAGGCGCCCAGGTTGACCAACATCGCCAGCAGCGCAGCCTGACCGGCATTGAGCTTCAGCCCCAGCCCCGGCAGACCGAACACGATGAAAAACAGTTGCACCACAAACGGGGTATTGCGGATCAGCTCGACATACAAGCCCCACAGGCGGCTTATCAGCGTCGGCCTGCCGCTGCGTAGCGCGGCGCCCAACACGCCGATGGCCACGCCGCCGAGGGTCGCCATGACGGTCAGCTCAATCGTGACCCATAGCCCGGCGAGTAATTCCGGCCAGTACGGCCACAATGCCGCGAAATGAAGCTGGTATGTCATAGCGTATCCTTACGATCCCAGATTGGCCGGCAACGGCGCCTTCAGCCATTTTTCGGACAAGCCGTTCAGCGTGTTGTCCTTGATGGCTTTCTCAATCAGCTCATTCACTTTGGCCTTCAGCGCCGGTTCATCCTTCTTCAGGCCGATAAAGCAGGGAGAATCCTTAAGCATGAACTTCGCTACCGGCGCTTTGGCAGGGTTCTTTTCGGCGATGGCCGCCACCACCAGGTTGCCGGTGGCGATATACTGCACCTGGCCGGACAGATAGGCGGACAGCGTGGTGTTATTGTCTTCATAGCGCTTGACGTCGGCCGTCTTCGGCGCGATGTCGGTCAACACCATGTCTTCCACCGCGCCGCGGGTCACGCCGACGGTTTTACCCTGCAACGCATCCGGCGACGACACATCCCCCGCTTTCGGCCCGAAAACACCGAGGAAGAACGGCGCATAGGCGCGGCTGAAATCAATCACTTTCTCGCGCTCGGCATTTTTACCCAAGCTGGAGATCACCAGATCCACCTTATCGGTTTGCAGGTAAGGCACGCGGTTAGCGCTGGTCACTGGCACCAGCTGCAACTTTAGTTTCATCTCGCTCGCCAGATAACGCGCCACGTCGATGTCATACCCTTGCGGTTGGAGATCGGTTCCCACCGAACCAAACGGCGGAAAATCCTGTGGCACCGCGACACGCAGCACGCCGCGCTGCTGAATATCCTGCAATTGATCCGCCATGGCGCTTCCCGCCTGCATGATCAACAGTGCCGCACCCGCCATTGCCAAAAGACCTTTTCTGAAATTCATTGCTTTGCCCCCGGTTACGATAGATTGAAACTAAAGATTCTTCAATGCAATTACTGAAACCAACGTTCCAGAAATAAAAAGCAAGATATGTGCCAGCTATAAAAACGTAAAGGAAGCAAGAGAGATGGGAATTAACGCGCGAATCCAGCCGTTGTACCGCGCAGAATTCACGACGAAAAAGTCAAAAAGCAAACGAAAAAATGCACATCGGGAGGGCACAGCCATGGGAATGAATTGAACCAAAATAGTGCATAAGCACCAGTCCGGTGCCCCATTACCGCTGTTCCAGCTCTTCCAGTTGCTGATACAGATCGGCGATCTGGTGAATGCGCAGCCGCCCCTCCGCCAGCATTTGGTGCAGCAATGCATTGCTGATCAAATTGACCAGACTCATGGCGGCGGCATAGCTGTCAAAGGCGGAAACACTGTCCAACGGCGCGCTCAGCGTCCAGTTCGCCAGCGGCGGCAATAGGTGCGCCTGTGGCTCGCACAGCAGCAATACCGGCACTTGACGCTGTTGCAGCTGTTGCAGCAGTGAATGCATCAGCCGCGGACGACGGCGAAACGCCACCGCCACCACCACATCCTGCGCATCCAGATCCGCCAACTCTTCCGACAGCGTTTGCCCCGGCTGGGCCAGCAGCGCCACCTGCGGCCGAATCTGCAATAACTGTTGGCGCAGATGCAACGCTACCGGATAACTGTTGCGCAGCCCGAGAATACACACGCGCCGCGCCTGTTGCAGCGCGGCAATCAGCGCGCCGAACTGTTGCGGATCGATCTGGTTGACCCATTGCGTCAGGTTGGCCATTTCTTGCTTGTAATGACGCGCCAACAACGTGTTGCCCTGCACTGCATCACGGTTGTCCGTCAATGGCATCCCGCTTTGGCGCAGGGTGCGCAGCTCATCGCGCATTTCCCGGTAACTGGGGTATCCCAGACGGCGGAACAGGCGGCTGACCGTGGCCTTGGATACCCCGCTCAACCGCGCCAATTCGGCGCTGTTGTAGCTAATCAGGTCATCCAGATGATCGAAGATAAACTCCGCCACCCGCTGTTCCTGGGGAGAAAGCGCGCTGTACTGGCTGCGTAGCCGTTCATCGATCTGTTTCATGCCTGCCTCTGCAACTTTTGTTTCATACTATCAACACCGCAGCACCTTACCATATACCGACAGGCCGACGGCAAGCGGAAAAGATGGAACGGCTTTTGCTTAACATCGACCATTTCGAGCCGAACGCCCTACCGGTATCCCGACCATACGGAGAATCATTCACATGATGCAGAGCAACATCGCCCCCTCGGGCATGGCCGTGACCCCGCATCACCTCGCCAGCGCCACCGCCCAGCGCATTCTGCGCGCCGGGGGTAACGCTATTGAGGCGATGGTGGCTGCGGCGGCGACCATCGCCGTCGTTTACCCGCACATGAACAGCCTCGGCGGTGACGGCTTCTGGCTGATCGTGCCGCCGGAAGGTGAGCCCATCGCCATTGACGCCAGCGGCGCCGCCGGTTCGCTGGCCACGCGCCAGCGCTACGCCGGACACGCCCGTATTCCCCATCGCGGCGCGCAGGCGGCATTGACCGTCGCGGGCACCGTCAGTGGCTGGCAGGAGGCGCTGGCCTGCGCCGCCGAACTGGGTGGAAACCGCCCGCTGCCGCTCTCGACGCTATTGGAAGATGCCATCGGCTATGCCGCCGACGGCATCCCGGTCACTCAGTCGCAGGAAGATGCGCTCACCAGCCGCCATGACGAGCTGTGCGATTTTGCCGAATTCAGCCGGGTGTTTATGCCGCAGGGGCAGATCCCCCGCACCGGCAGCCGCTTTATCCAATCCGACCTGGCCGCGACGCTGCGGCAGCTGGCAGACGACGGGCTCGACAGCTTCTACCGCGGCGCGCTGGCGGAGCGGATGGCCCGGCAGATGGCCGCGCTGGACATGCCGCTCACACTTGATGATCTGGCGGCGCACCGCGCCCGCCGTACCGTACCGCTTACACTCGCGCACAGCCGGGGCGAGGTATTCAATCTGGCGCCGCCGACCCAGGGGCTGGTCTCGCTGGCGATCCTCGGCATCACCGATCGACTGGATATGGAAGATCTGAGCGACAGCCAGACCATCCACCGCCTGGTGGAAGCCACCAAGCTGGCGTTTCGGCTACGCGATCGCTACATCACCGATCCGCGCTTGATCGACCAGAACATGCAGGATTTGCTGAGCAGCCAGCACCTTGATGAACTGGCCGGTAAAGTTGATACCCGCTGTGCATCACCCTGGGGAGAAGGCAAAGGCCCCGGCGATACCGTGTGGCTCGGCACCTGCGACCGCAACGGGTTGGCGGTGTCCTTCATCCAGAGCATTTACCACGAATTCGGCAGCGGCGTGATCCTACCGGGCACCGGCGTCCTGTGGCAGAACCGCGGCGCCTCTTTCAGTCTGGATCCGCACCACCTGCTGGCGCTGGCGCCGGGGAAACAACCGTTCCACACCTTAAACCCGGCGGCGGCACGGTTATCCGACGGACGCACGCTGGTCTACGGCTCGATGGGCGGCGACGGCCAGCCCCAGACACAGGCGGCGCTGTTTACCCGCCACGTCATCCAGCGCATGCCGCTACAACAGGCGATCACCGCACCGCGCTGGCTGCTGGGGCGAACCTGGGGCCAGGCCACCGATACGCTCAAACTGGAAGATCGCTTCCAGCCGGCCACGGTGCAGGCGCTGCGCGGGCTGGGGCACGATGTGGAACTGCTCTCCGGTTTCAGTGAAACCGTCGGCCACGCCGGGGCCATCGTGCGCCACCCCAACGGCATGCTGGAAGGCGCGGCGGATCCGCGCAGCAACGGCAGCGCTGCCGGATTTTGACGGTTTGCGAACCCAGGAACGACGTGTAAACCCCAACATATTTTTTGAGTTAAGGAGTGATGCCATGAATACGCAGGCCCTCGACAACGCGGCGCTCGCCGCCTATCTGCAACAAATGGAAACCCTGCTGGGGGTGGAACTGGACGACGCCCGCCGCCAGGAATTGCAGTTGCAGTTCAGCCGTATCGCCGCGATGGCGCAACCGCTGATGGCTTACCCGCTGGAAACGCGGCAGGAAGTGGCGGGAGTGTACCGGCCATGAACCTGACTCAGCTCTCCATCCGCACCCTGCAAAACGAGGTGGCGCAGGGGCACCTGTCCGCCGTCGACATCGCGCAGCATACGCTGGCGCAGATCGAACGCCTGAATCCGCCGCTTAACGCCTACACCCGTCTGACCCATGAACGGATGCTGACGGAAGCCGCTGCTATCGACGAACAGCAACGGACGGGGCAACAACTGCCGCCGCTGGCCGCCGTGCCCTACGCGGTCAAAAACCTGTTCGACGTGGCGGGTGAAACCACACTGGCGGGGGCGCGCCTCTACAGCCGGAACTCGCCCGCCGCGCAAGATGCCTTCGCCGTGGAACAACTTCGCCGCTCGGGCGCGTTACTGAGCGGCCTGCTGAACATGGACGCCTATGCTTACGGCTTCACCACCGAAAACAGCCACTACGGCCCGACGCGCAACCCGCACGATCCTAGCCGCATCGCTGGCGGTTCGTCCGGCGGTTCCGCCGCCGCCGTCGCCGCCGGGCTGGTGAGCTTCTCACTCGGCAGCGACACCAATGGCTCGATTCGCGTGCCCGCGTCGCTGTGCGGCATCTTTGGCCTGAAACCCACCTTCGGCCGCCTGTCGCGCCACGGCACGCAGCCGTTTGTCGGCAGTCTGGATCACATCGGCCCGCTGGCCCGCACCACTGAGGATCTGGCCTGTGTGTTTGATGCCCTGCAAGGGCGTGATCTTGCCGATCGTTTTCAAGTGGAACAGCCGGCCATCGCCGCCGTCGATGCATTAGCGGACGACACGCCGCTGCGCTGCCGCGTACTGGGCGGCTATTTCGCCGACGGGTGCGACGAACACGCCGCCGATGCGGTACGTCGGGTGGCGACCGCGCTGGCGGCGGACGACGACTGCGACTTGCCGGATGCCAGTCTGGCGCGCACCGCCGCGTTTTTGCTCTCCGCCAGTGAAGGCGGCAATCTGTATCTGCCCGCCCTGCGCGCCATGCCGGAGCTGTTTGAACCGCTATCCCGCGAGCGCTTGCTGGCCGGCGCCATGATCCCGGCGGCCTGGTATGTACAGGCCCAGCGCTTCCGTGATCATTTCCGTCGTCAAGTGATGGCGCTGTTCGCCGACACCGACCTACTAATTGCCCCGGCGACCCCTTGCAGCGCCACGCTGATCGGCCAGGAAACCATGCGCATCAACGGCGCCGACCTACCGATCCGCGCCAGCATGGGCATGCTGACCCAGCCGATTTCGTTTGTCGGTCTGCCGGTGGTCACGGTGCCGCTCACCGCCGCCCACGGATTACCGATCGGCGTACAGCTGATCGCCGCGCCCTGGCGCGAAGATCTGGCGCTACGGGCCGCCTGGCGCCTGGAGCAACAAGGTATCGCGCAGGCATTGGCGCCTGCCCCCCTCAACCTGATGGAAAACCGCTGATGAGTATTGAAATCAACCTGCCCGAGGTCTTGGACGACGTTACCGCCGCCTTTTATCGCTACGAAAAAGCGTTGACCGGCAATGATATCGAGGTGCTGGACGAACTGTTCTGGCACGATGCGCGCACCGTGCGCTACGGCGCATCGGAAAACCTGTATGGCATCGAGAAAATCCGGGAATTCCGCGCCGCACGGCCGTCAAGCGGGCTGGATCGCCAACTGCAAAATACGGTGATCACCACCTACGGCCGCGACATGGCGGTGGCCAGCACCGAGTTTCGCCGCGCGGGCACGGACAAGATCGGCCGCCAGATGCAGACCTGGTTGCGCACCGAACAAGGCTGGCGCATCGTCGCCGCTCACGTCAGCCTGATGGTCTGACGGGAGCACACCGGCGTCGCACGTTCAGAAACGGTGTTCACCGCACAGGGCAATGCGGGATCAAACGGCGCGATGCCGCACTGTGCGAAGAAAGACGCGCCGGGTGATACACCCGGCAGTCATCGGCGACGCAAACGCGCCGCATGGGCAATGGAAAATCAGGCGCCGCGGTACGGGTGTTCCCGATACCAGTGCTCGGCGATCTCCTGACGACGGCAGACCCACACCCAATCGTGTTGCTGGATGTAGTCAAGGAAGCGCTGCAACGCCCGGAAACGTCCCGGCCGCCCCAACAAACGGCAATGCATGCCCACCGACATCATTTTCGGCGCGTCTTCACCTTCAGCGTACAGCACATCAAAACTGTCTTTCAGGTAGGTGAAGAACTGATCGCCGCTGTTGAAACCCTGCGGCGCGGCAAAACGCATGTCGTTGGTCTCCAGGGTATAAGGGATGATCAGGTGCGGGCGCAATGCGCCGTCCGACAGTTGCACCGGCATCCAGAACGGCAGGTCGTCGCCATAATAGTCGCTGTCGTACAGAAAGCCGCCGTGCTCCAGCACCAACTGCCGGGTATGCGGGCTGTCGCGCCCGGTATACCACCCTAACGGCGGCCGACCGAACAGCGCGGTCTGCACCGCCACCGCCCGCCGCAAATGCTGGCGCTCCGTCTCCACATCCATTTCCTGGTAGTGGATCCAGCGCCAGCCGTGGCTGACCACATCGTAGTCCGCCTCACGGATCGCCGCCGTCACCGCCGGATTGCGCGCCAGCGCCATCGCGACGCCAAATACCGTCAGCGGCAGGCCCCGGCGCTGAAATTCCTGATGGATACGCCAGAAACCGGCGCGGGAGCCGTACTCGTACAGCGAATCCATCGACATATGGCGCGCGGGATAACTGGCGGCACCGATAATATCCGACAGGAACTGCTCGGATCCCGCATCGCCGTGCAGCACGTTATTTTCCGCGCCTTCTTCATAATTCAGCACGAATTGTACCGCGATGCGTGCGCGCCCCGGCCAGTTGGCGTACGGCGGTTTGCCCGCATAGCCGATCAGATCACGCGGGTAATCCGGGTCGAGCCCCCAGTCTGCGAGGGTATTCATGGATACATCCTTCTTCATTCTTGCCGGGTATCAGCGCAGATGGCTGAAGGCGCCGGTCAAGGGTTTATCTAGCGGATAGTCGAGATCGCCGTGCTTGCTGGTGGAAAGCCCAAGCCCCGCCAGCGCTTCCACCATCTTGACCGCCGCGCTGACGCCGTCGATCACCGGCATGTCCAGTTCCCGCGTCAGCGTCTGCGCCAAATCCGCCATGCCGCCGCAGCCCAGTACGATCGCGCCGCAGCCATCCTGACGCCGGGCCTGGATACACTGCTCCCGTACTTTGTGCTGCGCCATGCCGTGCGGATCCTCCAGCGCCTGTACCGGCAGGTCGATCGCGTGCAACGCCGCGCAATGGTGTTCAAAACCGTAGCGCTGCAGCAGATGCCGGGCGATCACCAGCGTGCGCGGCAGCGTGGTGACAATGGAAAAACGTGTCGCCACCAGCGTCGCCATATGCATCGCCGCCTCGGCGATACCGACCACCGGCGCACGCGCCAGTTCCCGCGCCGCCAGCAGACCCGGATCGCCGAAGCAGGCGATGATGTGCCCGTCGACGCCCTGCGCCTTGCCGAGGCGTACCTGCTCCAGCACGCCTAACGTCGCCACTGCTTCATCAAAATGCCCTTCGATGGAAGGCACTCCCTGCGACGGGCAAACCGCCGCGATTTCAGTGCCCGGCGCTGCCGCCCGCCGCGCCGCGCCGGCGATGGTGTCGGTCATCGCCAGGCTGGTGTTGGGGTTAATCACCTGGATCACGCAGGCCATCACGCTTTCTCCTCATTGAGATGCCCGAACAGACGATGAAAATCCGGCGCGACCTCTTCATCGCGATCAAAACGCAAGCTAGCGACGATCTCATCGAAATGCTGTTGCATCGCGGCGGTCAGCCCCGGTAGATCGCCGGTTCGCAGCAGTGCCAACAGATCCTGATGATCATGGCAGCGACACCCTTGCTGCCACGGCGCACCGTAAGCGGCAATCACCAACGATGAACGCAGCGTGAGTTGCGAGACCAGACCAGCGAGGACATGGTTGCCGGATATGGCCTGCAGTTGAATATGAAACGCGGCGGAAAGACGGATCGCCTCGGCGCCGTTGTGATCCTGATGTGCTTTCTCCTCATCGGCGATCAGCGACGCCAGACCAACCAGATGGGTCGATTGGCAGTGCGCCACCACCTGCGGCAGGTTGGCGCACTCCATCAGGCAGCGGGTCTGAAAGATATCGCGCGCTTCCTGCACGGTAGGCGTCGCCACCTGTGCACCACGTTTGGGCAGCAGGGTGATCACTTGCACAGTGGCAAGACGCTGTAGCACTTTGCGGATCCCGGTGCGGCTGACGCCGAACACGTCCGCCAGCGCCTCTTCCGGCAGCCGGGTGCCCGGCAATAAATGATGCTCTACGATGGCATTCAACAGCGCCTGATAGATAACCTCATCTTTTTGCTCAAAAAAAGTCTCCTTATCGAGACCGTAGGTATAGTTCATTGCGTTATTCCGTTGTCACATCGTCAGAAAATCGTATACACAAACATCACTTAATGTATACAAAAACTCATATTGTGGCCCAATTCCTGCAATACACCGCTTGCCTGTATCAACAATATTCCATTTCTCATCGCAGACAAGAGGAGCAGATTCCATGCCAGAAACGACTATCACAACCGGGAAGAGCCCGGCGCATTACAGCCCCAGACTGTGTAATGAGGATCTGGCGCCAACGCGGGAACAGAACTGGTCTTGGTACAACATATTCTCGTTCTGGATGTCGGATGTACACAGTATGGGCGGCTATGTGGTCGCCGCCAGTTTCTTCACACTGGGGTTGGCCAGCTGGCAGGTACTGCTATGCCTGCTGGCGGGCATCTGCATCGTGCAACTGTGTGCCAATCTGGTCGCCAAACCCAGCCAGATGAGCGGCGTACCCTATGCGGTGATCAGCCGTCAGGCCTTCGGCGTGTTCGGCGCCAATATTCCGGCGGTGATCCGCGGGCTGATCGCTTTCGCCTGGTACGGCATCCAGACGTATCTGGCCGCCAATGCGCTGATGCTGGTGGCGCTGAAGTTCTATCCCGCGCTGACGCCGCTGACGCAGCCGCATTGGCTCGGGCTGTCTGCGCTGGGCTGGATCTGCTTCGGTATTATGTGGCTGTTGCAGGCGATGGTGTTCTGGCACGGCATGAGCGCCATCAAGCGTTTTATCGATGTCGCCGGCCCGGCGGTCTATATCGTCATGTTGGCATTGGCCACATGGATTGTATACAAAACAGGGTTGAGCAGTATTTCATTCACGCTGGGCAGCAAGTCGCTCAGTGGCGGCGAACAGCTCTGGCAGATGATCACCGCCACCGCACTGGTCGTTTCCTATTTCTCCGGGCCGTTGCTGAACTTCGGCGACTTTTCCCGCTACGGCAAAAGCATGGGAGAAATTCGTCGCGGCAACCGCTGGGGGCTGCCGTTCAACTTTCTGCTGTTCTCCATCGTCACCGTGGTGATCGTCTCCGGCACCCAGTCGCTGTTCGGGCAGATGATTACCGACCCGATCGAGACCGTCAGCCGTGTCGGCAGTAGCGTGGCGGTGGCACTCGGCTTGCTGACCATGATCATCGCCACTATCGGCATCAACATCGTCGCTAACTTTGTTTCGCCGGCGTTCGATTTCTCCAACTGCGCGCCGCAGCGCATCAGCTTTCGCACCGGCGGCATGATTGCCGCGGTAGGCTCGGTACTGCTGACGCCGTGGAACCTGTTCCAGTCCCCGGAGCTGATCCACTACACGCTGGATGTGCTGGGCGCTTTTATCGGCCCGTTGTTCGGCATTCTGCTGGCCGACTTCTATCTCATCAAAGGCAGCAAGGTTGACGTGGATGCGCTGTTCAACGATGCGCCGGGCGGCCGTTACTGGTATCGCAACGGCGTCAATCCCAACGCAGTGCTGGCATTGCTCCCGTCAGTAGCGATAGGCCTAGTGATCAGCTTCATTCCCGCCTGGCATGACGTCGCCAATTTCAGCTGGTTTATCGGCGTGGCATTGGGGGCGGGTTGTTACCGTTATCTGGCTCGCCACGAACGGGCGCAGTCGCCCACTGCGTTTATGTCCGGGTTGGCGCTGGGTAAAGAGTAACCTGCCGCCAAGGTTCACACGTTCTCCTCGCCATCGACGCCACCAGTGCGTCGATGGCATTTTCTTCATCGATACAATTCCGCCTGAGGGCTGGTGATAATGCGCTCGGTTTATCGCAGGATAAGGCCTTTCATATCGCGCTCATTGCCATCAATGGCAAGCCGTATTATCCCCCCCAAACTCCCCAATAATGCAGGTATATTCAAACCGCTAAACGCCCCATTATTCTTCGCAAAGAACAATTCCATAAACGGTATTTTAATGACTCCAAACAATAACCAAAAAAGATAAAAACGAGATAATTCCTAGTCAAAATTCCGTCTTCAACCCGTCAATTAATATTCATGTAAACACCGAACTTATCGCAATATCTCTCGAATAAGAACAATCATTAATTAATCAATTAAAAACAACACATTAAATATAAAAAACCCTTAATGAATTATCAAAAAAACACGGTTTATATTGTGTGATAAATATTGAAAACCTCAGACCAAGGGTTGTCATCGACGCTCAGTATGCTAGGGTAATAACAGTCTCATCCATTCACAGGACAACACTATCGCACGATAAACCCCATAGGAAACCTTTCATTACATGGCAATTAAACTTGAAATAAAGTCTCTGTATAAAATATTTGGCGACCACCCTGACCGGGCATTTAAACTTATTGATAAAGGTCTGAACAAAGATCAGATTTTCAAAAAAACCGGTCTGACTGTCGGGGTGAAAAATGCCAGTCTGGCCATTGAAGAAGGCGAGATTTTCGTGATCATGGGATTATCCGGTTCCGGTAAATCCACGCTGGTACGCCTTCTCAATCGCCTGATCGAACCGACCCGCGGGCAAGTGCTGATCGATGGCGCGGATATTTCCCGTCTGCCCGACAGTGCACTACGTGAGGTTCGGCGTAAAAAAATCAGCATGGTATTTCAGTCGTTCGCGCTGATGCCTCATCTCAATATTCTCGACAATACCGCCTTCGGCATGGATCTGGCCGGGGTGCCGCGCGCCGAACGCGAACAGAAGGCGATCGCCGCGCTGCAACAGGTTGGGCTGGAAACCTATGCCCACGCCTATCCCGACGCGCTCTCCGGCGGCATGCGCCAGCGCGTCGGTCTGGCGCGGGCATTGGCCAACGACCCGGACATCCTGCTGATGGACGAGGCATTTTCGGCGCTTGACCCGTTGATTCGTACTGAAATGCAGGACGAGTTGATCCGCCTGCAGGCGCGACAACAACGCACTATCGTCTTTATTTCCCACGATCTCGACGAAGCGATGCGCATCGGCGATCGCATCGCCATCATGCATAGCGGCGAAGTGATTCAGGTCGGTACGCCGGATGAGATCCTCAACAACCCGACGAACGACTATGTCCGCGCCTTTTTCCGCGGCGTAGACGTCAGCCAAGTGTTCAGCGCTGGCGATATCGTCCGCCGTCGGCCCGTGGCATTGATCCGTAAAATTCCGGGCGTAGGGCCGCGTTCAGCATTGAAAATATTGCAGCAAGAAGATCGCGAGTACGGCTATGTGCTGGAACGCGGTCAGAAATTTATCGGCGTCGTTTCCCTCGATTCACTCAAACAAGCGCTGCAGGCGCAACAGCCGTTGGAGCAGGCATTGTTACCCGCGCCGGCGGCTGTCTCCGCCAGCATGCCGCTCAGCGAACTGATCTCTCAGGTGGCGCAGGCACCCTGTGCGGTGCCGGTCGTCGGAGAACACCATGAATATCTTGGCATCATCTCCAAAGGGATGTTGCTGCAGGCGCTGGATAAGGAGGGCTCGCTACATGGCTGATACGCAAAACCCAAACCTGAACGAAACGCTGAGCGGGGATACCGCCAGCCAGACGGCGGATCCCTGGGCGACGCTCGGCCAGCCGGCCAGCGCATCCCCCGCATCGGATCCCTGGGCCACAACGCCCGGCAGTGCGCCAACCTCGGTCGACCCATTGCACAACAATCCACCGTTGCACAGCCCGCCAACTGCCGATGCCCCGCCGCAGAGTGCAGACTGGCTGAATAACGCACCCGCTAACACGGATACGGCGTTCAATCCGCTTGATCCGTTCCACCACACGTTGGTGCCGCTCGACCGTTGGGTCACAGACGGGATCGACTGGCTGGTGTTGCACTTTCGCCCGCTGTTTCAGGGGATCCGGATGCCGGTGGACATCATCCTGAATGCTTTCCAACAGTTGCTGACCGGCATTCCGGCGCCCGTCGCCATCCTGCTGTTTTCCCTGTTGGCCTGGCAGATTGCCAGCGCCGGCATGGGGGCGGCCACATTGTTGGCGTTGATCGTCATCGGTGCCATCGGCGCCTGGTCGCAGGCGATGATCACCCTATCGCTGGTGCTGACCGCGCTATTCTTCTGCCTGCTCATCGGCCTGCCATTGGGCGTTTGGCTATCCCATAGCCAGCGCGCCGCCCGTGTGGTGCGACCGTTGCTGGATGCCATGCAAACCACCCCGGCATTCGTCTATCTGGTACCGATCGTCATGCTGTTCGGTATCGGCAACGTGCCCGGCGTGGTCGTCACCATCATTTTTGCGCTGCCGCCGATCGTTCGCCTGACCATCCTCGGCATTCGCCAGGTACCGGCGGATTTGGTGGAAGCGGCGGAATCCTTCGGCGCCAGCCCACGGCAGATGCTGTTCAAGGTGAAACTGCCGCTGGCGATGCCCACCATCATGGCAGGCGTCAATCAGACGCTGATGCTGGCGCTGTCGATGGTGGTGATCGCGTCCATGATCGCCGTAGGAGGGCTGGGGCAGATGGTGCTGCGCGGCATCGGCCGACTGGATATGGGCCTGGCATCCATCGGCGGCGTCGGCATCGTGGTGTTGGCCATCATTCTCGACCGGCTCACTCAATCTCTGGGCCGAGACGCCCGCAACCGCGGCCCGCAGCGCTGGTATATGCGCGGCCCCGTCGGTTTGCTGATGCGTCCGTTCGTCAAAGCCTGACGTTCCACGCCCGCCTCCTCGCCGACGGCGTCAACACGCCGTCGGTCAATACTCGCCACCATAAAGGAACAACGACAATGCGCTATTTCAACATGGCAACGCTTGCCTTTGGTTCGCTACTGACGCTGTCAAGCTACGCGGCCGATCTGCCCGGCAAAGGGATAACGGTCAAACCGATTCAGAGCCCGATGGCGGAAGAATCCTTCCAGACGTTGCTGGTTAGCCGAGCGCTGGAAAAACTGGGCTATCACGTCGATACACCCAGCGAAGTGGACTACAACGTCGGTTATACCTCGATCGCCAACGGCGACGCCACGTTCACCGCCGTCAACTGGCAACCACTGCATAGTGATATGTATCGCGCAGCCGGCGGCGACAACACATTTTACCGGCAAGGTACGTATGTTTCCGGCGCGGCACAGGGCTACCTGATCGACCGCAAGACGGCGGAGCAATACCACATTACCCGTATCGATCAATTGAAAGACCCGAAGCTGGCACAGCTCTTCGACACCAATGGCGACGGAAAAGCCGACCTGACCGGTTGCACACCAGGCTGGGGTTGCGAGGCGGTGATCAACCACCAGTTACCCGCCTACCAGCTTGAACAGACCGTCACGCACAATCAGGGCAACTACGCCGCCATGATTGCCGACACGATTACCCGTTACAAACAAGGAAAACCGATCCTCTACTATACCTGGACGCCGTACTGGGTCAGCGATGTGCTGGTACCGGGACGCGACGTGGTATGGCTGCAGGTGCCGTTCTCCTCACTGCCGGGTGCCCAGAAGAATATTGATACCCGGCTGCCTAACGGTGCGAATTACGGCTTCCCGGTGAACAATATGCATATTGTCGCCAACAAAGCATGGGCGGAAAGAAATCCGGCCGCGGCCAGACTGTTTGCCGTTATGACGTTGCCGATCGCCGATATCAACGCCCAGAATCTGCGCATGCACCAGGGCGAGGCGTCGCAACAAGATATCCAGCGCCATGTAGACGGTTGGATCAAGGCGCATCAGGCGCAGTTCGACGGCTGGATCAGTAATGCCCTTTCCGCGGTGAAGTAAGCCTTCCCTCACCGGAACCGACGCCGTAGCAGGCGCGATATTCTGGAACGACGAGGCACTGGAGTGGGGCGCCCCACCGATACCGGATGCGCAATGCGTTCGGTATCGGTCACTGCCGCGCTCTACAGCTTGCGCCGCCGACCGGCACGTTGCACAACAATAGCGAGCGCTTACCTGCATCGGCTACGCGGTCTCAATCTGGCTCATGATTCCGGCGCTGGATTGGCCCCGACGCCAGGCTGGCAGACTATGCTGGCGATAACGCCGTTAGTCGATAATTAATTCTTATATATCAAAAAAATCAAACCAATTTACTGGCATCGCTGCACAAGCTGTTTGATACTGGCGCCCTTCTTCTCCACACCGAACTCACCATAACCATGCCTGCACAGCCCCCCTCAGTCGTCCTGAGCCCAGCCTTGATCCTGCTGATGTCTTCGGCAACCGGCCTGGCCGTCGCCAGTAACTACTATGCTCAGCCGTTGTTGGATGCCATCGCCCATGCGTTCCAGCTCTCCGTCAATCAGGCAGGATTTATTGTGACCGCTGCCCAGTTGGGCTATGCCTGCGGCCTGCTGTTTCTGGTGCCGCTGGGGGATATGTTCGAACGCCGTGGGCTCATTGTCGTCATGACGCTACTGGCCGCCGCCGGCATGCTGATTACCGCATCGTCGCCGACCTTATGGCTGATGGTGGCCGGTACCGCCATCACCGGGTTGTTCTCCGTGGTGGCGCAAATTCTGGTTCCGCTGGCGGCGACGCTGGCCACGCCGGAAACGCGCGGTAAGGTGGTGGGTACCATTATGAGCGGCCTGTTGTTGGGGATCCTGCTGGCGCGGACGCTGGCCGGTGCACTGGCCTCGCTGGGCGATTGGCGCACCGTTTACTGGGTCGCCAGCCTGTTGATGATCGGCATGGCGGTGTTGATGTGGCGGGCATTACCGCGTTACCGCCAAACAACCCATCTGAACTACCCCCAACTGCTGTTTTCCATCGTCCAGCTGTTCCGGGAAACGCCGTTGTTGCGCATCCGTTCCGCGCTGGGCGCTATCGTATTCTGTAATTTCAGCATGCTGTGGACGTCCATGGCATTTCTGCTGTCCGCCGCGCCTTACCACTATTCGGAAGGCGTGATCGGGCTGTTCGGTCTGGCCGGCGCAGCAGGTGCGCTGGCGGCAGGCCGCGCCGGACGCTTGGTCGACAAAGGGAAAGCTCGATTGACCACCAGCATCGGCCTGCTGTTGCTGGCGCTCTCCTGGCTGCCCATCGCGGCGGGCGTGAGTCAGATAGCGCCGTTATTGCTCGGTATCGTCGTGCTGGACATGGCGGTGCAGGGCGTGCATGTCACCAACCAGAGCGTGATGTACCGCCTGATGCCCGACGCGCGCAACCGCGTTACCGCCGGATACATGACGCTGTATTTCATCGGCGGCGCGCTCGGTTCACTGATTTCCGCCACGGCCTATCAACACTTCGGTTGGTTAGGGGTTTCCATTACCGGCAGTGTCGTCAGTCTGCTGGGTTTACTGGTATGGCGGTTCGGTCAACGCCACGAAATAGCTGCCGATACAGAGAGATGAAGCGAGGCCAGCGCGGGGGCTGCTAGGTTTTGACGATCTTTGCGCCTATGATAAGCGCCGACAAACAGGGTGCGCCCGCATGATGTGCGATGGCGCGGTGCGATGTCTTCCGGCCTGCCGGACAGACGAATCATTACGTGACAACACATCACCCAGCAATGAGTTGAACAGCCGTGAATTCCACACTTCAATCACCACATAATGACGATATCCCTCAGCCAACGGGGGCAACCTTCGCCGAAGGGTTGTTCGACAGCTTGCCGATCGTGATCGGTTATCTGCCCGCGTCTTTCGCTTTCGGCATGAACGCCGTCAAATTAGGGTTCACTCCGCTGGAAGCGATTTATCTTTCCGCCGTGATTTACGCAGGCGCCAGTCAGTTCGTCATTACCGCGTTATTGAGCGCCGGCGCGTCCATTTGGGTCGCCGCACTGACCGTGATGGCGATGGATGTGCGGCATGTGCTGTACGGCCCATCGCTGCGCCAGCGTATTTTGCAACGCCTGCCTACGGGGAAAACCGCGCTGTGGGGGTTCGGCCTGACCGATGAAGTGTTTGCGGCAGCCACGACACGGCTGGCCAAAAACAATCGCCGCTGGAGCGAGCCCTGGATGCTGGCGGTGGCGCTGAGCGCCTGGCTGTCCTGGGGGATCGGTACGGCAGTCGGCGCGTTGTTCGGTAACGGGCCACTACAGGACTATCCCGCTATCGAGGCCGCGCTGACCTTCATGCTGCCGGCGCTGTTTTTGAGCTTTCTGCTCGCCTCGTTCAAACGGCACCAGAGCCCAGTGGTCATCGCCGCGCTTGGCGGCGCACTGCTGGGACTGACGCTGTTTTCTATCCCGGCAGCCATTTTGCTGGGGATCGGCTTCGGCTGCCTGGCGTCGCTACTGCCAGGGCCGCTCGCAACCGGAGAAACCCGATGAACACATCAATATTGCTTATTGGTTTAATCGTGGGACTTGTCAACTTCGGATTCCGCTACCTGCCCTTGCGGCTGGGTACGTTGCGAGCATCCAACACGTTGCGACGGGGGAAGAGCGCGCTACTGCTCGACAGCATCGGTATCGCCTCCATCTGTGCCTTGCTGATCGTTTCCGGCATTCCAACCGTATTGCGTCACCCGGAACAGTGGCCGCCAACACTGGTAGGATTTGCCTCGCTGACGATCTGTTTTTATAAAACCCGCAGCATTGTACTCGCCACGCTCTTCGGTGCGCTGTGCTATGGCGTGATGTTCAAAGTGCTCCTCATGTCGCTTTGAACGGAAAACCGAAGGTGACTGACATACCGGTCGAGGAAAAAAATCCGTCATGCAGCCGACAGTCTGCTAAGTTTCACTCAGTTATAAATAAGCACTAATGGACAAATTTCTCGCATTTACCTAATTAGTAACATTAGTTACTATGCAGTTCGTGATTAATGAGGTTGACATCAATGGAAAGTTCATTTGCCCCAATAGAAGAGATGTTGCGCATGCGGGCGTCCCGCCGGCCAGAGTTTCCGTATCAGGAAGTGTTGTTGCTACGGCTGTTCCTGCACATGCAGACCAAAATCCTGGAGCATCGCAACCAGATGCTGAAGGAACAGGATATCAACGAAACCCTGTTCATGGCGCTGATTACCCTGGAATCACAGGAAAATTACAGTATTCAGCCGTCCGAACTCAGCGCGGCATTGGGTTCCTCGCGTACTAATGCCACACGGATCGCCGACGAACTGGAAAAACGCGGCTGGATAGAACGTCGCGAAAGCGATAGCGATCGCCGTTGCCTGCATCTGTTCATGACGGAGAAAGGGAAAGCCTTTCTCGATGAGTTGTTGCCGCCGCAGCATCGAAGCCTTCATTTTCTCTGCTCCGCGTTGACAAACGACGAACAGCAGCAATTAGAAAAGCTGATGCGCAAGCTATTGTCTCGTCTTGATGAAATGGATACCGAGACGCCATAAACCTTCAGCACCATCGGATAAGTCATACATGACTGAACCAGGCAGACGCTCCCGTTCACAGGGGCGGTTTTATTTTCAGTCAGGCGAATAAATTGCCAATCAAGGACGTTGATACCGGCGCTTTTATGCTGCCGGTCGGGAGGCCCCGCGTCAGGGCGCGGAGCCGAATTAAGGAAAATATGGCAATCGTCATTGCAGCATGACTGATGCCCAGCGAAAAAATCCAACAGGGAGAAAACCATGAGTGCCAACGTGGAACATCAGGCTCCAGCATCCACGCCTTCCAGACCTAAAAAGCAGCGTAAATGGATTTTAACGTTGCTGTTGATCCTCTTCATTTTTATCGGTTGCGTGTGGTTCGCCTACTGGTATCTGGTGTTGCAACATCACCAGGAAACCGACGACGCCTACGTCGCGGGCAACCAGGTGCAAATCATGTCCCAGGTCAGCGGCAGCGTCACACAGGTGAACGTCGATAATACCGACTTCGTCAGAAAGGGCGACGTACTGGTGGAACTGGATCCGACCGATGCCGAACAAACATTCGAGCGTTCCCAAACAGCGCTGGCCAACAGTGTGCGTCAGGTACACCAGTTGATCATCAATGGTCGCCAGTACAAAGCCAATATCGAGGTGCAACAAGTCGCACTGGATAAAGCCATCAGCGATTTGAACCGCCGCGAAGCGCTGGGCCGCGCAAACGCCATCGGCCGCGAAGATCTGCAACACGCCCGCGACGCCGTCACCAGCGCGCGCGCCTCCCTGGAGGCGGCCAGACAGCAATACGCCGCCAATCAGGCCATGATTCTGGATACACCGCTGGAAAAACAACCGACGGTACAACAGGCCGCCGCCGATGTGCGTGATGCTTGGCTGGCGCTGAAACGCACCCATATCGTCAGCCCGGTAGAGGGCTACGTATCACGCCGCAGCGTGCAGTTGGGAGCCCGCATCACCACCTCATCCTCGCTGATGGCGGTCGTGCCCGCCAATAATCTGTGGGTCGACGCCAACTTCAAGGAAACCCAGTTGACCAAGATGCGTATCGGTCAGCCTGCAACGATAACCAGCGATCTTTACGGCGACGACGTGGTGTACAAAGGCCGGGTTGTCGGGCTGGATATGGGTACCGGCAGCGCCTTCTCTTTGTTGCCAGCACAGAACGCCACCGGCAACTGGATCAAAGTGGTGCAGCGTCTGCCGGTTCGTATCGAACTGGATCAGAAGCAACTGGCGGAGCACCCGCTGCGCATCGGGTTATCCATGCTGGTGAAAGTCGATACGGCGATAGCGGAAGGGAAATCGTTGTCGGATGCACCGCGCACAGCCCCCGCTTACCAGAGCGATGCGCTGGAGCTGGATCAGACGCCGGTCAATCAGCTCATTGATCGCATCATTCGAGCCAACGCCGGCTAAACGCGGACAAAGGAGAGCAGCATGGAAAGAACTCCGCTTAAGGGCGCAACGCTAGCCCTGATGACGATCGCTCTGTCGTTGGCAACCTTCATGCAGGTACTGGACTCGACGATCGCCAACGTAGCCATTCCGACCATTGCAGGGAACCTGGGCGCCTCCAACTCACAGGGAACGTGGGTCATCACCTCATTCGGGGTTGCGAACGCCGTCTCTATCCCGATTACCGGCTGGCTGGCCAAACGGCTGGGTGAAGTCCGCCTGTTCGTCTGGGCTACGGCGCTGTTTACCTTCGCCTCCTGGCTGTGTGGGGTCTCCACCAGCCTGGAGATGCTGATTGCCGCGCGTATTTTTCAAGGCCTGGTCGCCGGCCCGATCATCCCGTTGTCGCAGAGCCTGTTGCTGAACAACTACCCGCCCGCTCGACGCAGTATCGCGCTGGCGCTGTGGTCGATGACCGTGGTGGTGGCGCCGATTTTCGGCCCGATTCTGGGCGGCTGGATCAGCGATAACTATCACTGGGGGTGGATCTTCTTCATCAACGTTCCGTTGGGGATTGCCGTGGTGCTGGTCACGTTGCAGGTGCTGCGCGGCAGAGAGACCAAGATCGAAATTCGGCCTATCGATACCGTCGGGTTGGTTCTGCTGATCGCCGGCATCGGTTGTCTGCAAATGATGCTGGATCGGGGCAAAGAACTGGACTGGTTCAATTCGACGGAGATCCTGACGTTGACCGTGGTGGCGGTGGTGTCGCTGTCGGTGCTGGTCGTTTGGGAACTGACCGACGACCACCCGGTGGTGGATTTATCACTGTTCAAGTCACGCAATTTCACTATCGGCTGCCTCTGCATCAGCTTGGCGTTCATGCTGTATTTCGGCACGATTGTCCTGCTGCCGCAGCTGCTGCAAACGGTTTTCAGTTATACCGCCACCTGGGCCGGGCTGGCGTCCGCACCGGTTGGCCTTATGCCGGTCATTCTGTCGCCGCTGATCGGTAAATTCGCGCCGAGACTGGATATGCGCAAACTGGTGACGTTCAGCTTTATTATGTACGCCGTCTGCTTCTACTGGCGCGCTTATACTTTCGAACCCGGTATGGATTTCGCGACTTCGGCCTGGCCGCAGTTCTTCCAAGGGTTTGCGGTGGCGTGCTTCTTCATGCCACTGACGACCATCACCCTCTCTGGTCTGCCGCCTGAACGCATGGCCGCAGCGTCCAGCCTGTCGAATTTCGCCAGGACGCTGGCCGGCTCCATCGGAACCTCGATTACCACGACCATGTGGGAGCGACGCGAAGCGTTACACCATGTGCAACTGACTGAATCCATTACCCCTTACAATCCGCTGGCGCAACAGACCTACCAGCAATTGCAAGCCATGGGATACAGCCAGCAACAGGTCTCCGCCTATCTGGCGAACCAGATTACCGGACAAGGCTTGATCATCGGCGCCAATGAGATTTTCTGGATCTCCGCCGCAGTATTCCTCGTCTTGATTTTGCTGGTGTGGTTCGCCAAACCGCCATTTGGCAACAGCGGCAGTGCCGGCAGTAGCGGAGCACACTGATCGCCGCGATAATATGCCCCATCTTGTCGCCGACAAAAAAACGGGAGTGCATAAAGCACTCCCGTTTTTTTATCCCAAGCTGTCGATTTATGCGCGATTATGCCGCCACCATTCCGCCAGCAGGATGCCAGTCGCCACGGAAATGTTTAGACTTTCCACATTGCCGGTGCCGTTGATGGAGACCTTCATATCCCCTTGCTGCCAGGCACCATCAGAAAGGCCGTCGCCTTCCTGCCCCAATACGATCACCGTTCTGGCAGGCAGTTGAGTATCGTACAACGCCGCGCCCTTGTGGCTGGAGGTGGTCACAATGGTGTAGCCGGCCTTGCGGAACTGCGACAATGCATCGATCAGATTGTCAGATTGAATTGCCTTGACATGCTCCGCGCCGCCCTCGGCGGTACGTACTGCAGCACCGGATTCCAACTGCGACGCATCGCGCACCAGCACGCCATTAACACCAAAGTGTGCGCAACTACGCACGATGCCCCCCAGATTATGGGGATTGCCCACATCCTCCAACGCCAGCACGCAATCTTTCTCCGGCGCATGCTGCAAATAAGTTTGCACATCCAAACCACGGCGTTTTTTGATCAGGAAGCAGACGCCGCCATGGTGTTCCGTGCCGGAAGCACGGGTCAGTTCATCATTATCCACGACGTGGTAGGCTTTGCGATTGGCAGCCATCCAGCGCAGTGCTTCGCGAAAGCGCGGTGTGACTTCCTGCAGGAACCAGGCGCGAACAATCGCGTCCGGACGGCTATTAAACAGAGCCTGACAGGCATTTTCGCCATAGACGCGCGTTTCCTCCGCCCGCTGACGCCGCAGTTGCTCTGGATCGATTTGGCTTTTGCCGCTAATACCGCCCTGCTCGGCCGACTCGTCGGCTGCCCGCGATACCGTTTTCCACGGCGATACCGCACTGTCATAGGCTTCACGACGCGCCGGACGTTCACCGCCCTTCATAGCGCCGTCGCGGCGTGGTCTATTCTTCTCTCGCGCTTCGCGCGGTGCGCCATCGCGACGCTTATCGGACGATCGTTTGTTCTTGCCAGACGTATTTTTATCGTCGCTGTCTTCACTGCGGACATACATCACCCGGACTTTGCCACTTTTACCGCTCAATTCATCGCTCATGTTTTTCTCCACCTACACGCTGGGCGCGAAGATTACCTTATGTACAACTGCTTAGCCACCAGCCAGGTCATAAAAGTCGGCAACTATTATAATCATTGAATAAACCGCGTTGTGACGCCAGACCCGCCTCTCCATACTGAGCGCATTTCCTGACGCCGCCTGGTTTTATCGCCATTGATGCGCCGTTATACCTCTCATTTTTTTTGCTTAGAGGATCAGCATGAATACCGTATGCCCAGCATGCCATACCACTAACCGTCTGCCGGAAGAACGTTTGAACGATAACCCCCATGCCAAATGCGGCCGTTGCGGACAAGCATTGTTCAGCGCAACCGTGATCAACGCGACCGAACACACACTGGACAAACTGCTGCAGGACGACTTGCCGGTTGTCGTAGATTTCTGGGCGCCCTGGTGCGGCCCCTGCGTCAACTTTGCCCCTATATTTGAAAGCGTCGCGCAGGAAAACGGCGGCAAACTGCGTTTCGTCAAGGTCAATACCGAATCGGAACCTGCGCTAAGCGCACGCTTTCGTATTCGCAGCATCCCCACCATCATGTTGTTCCGGCAGGGCAAACCCGTTGATATTCTCAACGGCGCCATGCCGAAAGCGCCGTTTGAAAACTGGCTTAACGAATCGCTGTAACCCATGTCCATCGCCTCGTGCCGATAAGAAACGAGGCGACACCACTGTCGCCACACCGCCAAAACCGGCGGCCGGTGCAGCGTTCAGGACACAACGGGCTGTTGGTACGTCGGGACGTCGTTTAGAATAACGCTTTTTAGCGGAAAATCATGACAGGTAACGCCGTACTTCATCTGCGTCAGCAGCGGCTGGCGCTCTCAACCCGCCCTTTTCGTGCCCGGGGCTGCCGCGTCATTCGTTGTCAGGAATGTCTGCTGCCGCAAGCCCATTGTTTGTGCCACACCTTCGCGCCCTGCAACGCCCGCAGCCGTTTTTGTCTCATTATGTTCGATACCGAACCGTTGAAACCCAGCAACACCGGGCGCCTGATCGCCGATATTCTGCCGGATACCCAAGCGTTCCTCTGGTCGCGTACTGAGCCCGACCCCGCTCTGCTTACCGCATTGCAACCCGCCGATCGCCAACCCTGGCTGGTGTTTCTGACTGACGATGAGACGGATCGCCCGGTGAGCCATCAGTTGCCGCCTAACGGCAAGCCGCCGCTGTTCGTCATGCTGGACGGAACCTGGCCGGAGGCGCGCAAGATGTTTCGCAAAAGCCCCTATCTGGACAATATGCCGATTCTGTCGCTGAACGTAGAGGCTTTTTCCCGCTATCAACTGCGGGAAGCCAGCAGCGCCGGGCAACACTGTACCGCTGAGATTGCCATCGCCCTGCTGCAACAGGCGGGCGATACGCCGGCGGCCGACGCGCTCGCACAGCATTTCGATCGCTTTCGCAAACACTATTTGGCCGGAAAAGCCCATCACGCCTGGCAGGAATTTGCACCCAAAATCACAGCAAAATCGGACGCTGACGTTTAAGCTCAATACATGTGTCTTTAACAGGAACGACAGATGAGTCAGCGCGGGTTAGAAGCTCTGTTACGCCCTAAATCTATCGCGGTCATCGGTGCCTCGGAGAAACCCGGTCGAGCCGGGTTTTTGATGATGCGCAACCTGCTTGACGGCGGATTCGGCGGCCCGGTCATGCCGGTTACGCCCAGATATCGCGCGGTATGCGGCGTACTGGCCTATCCCGACGTGGCGCATCTGCCGACAACGCCGGATCTCGCCGTGCTTTGTACGCGGGCGGAACGCAATCTGTCATTGCTGGAAGCACTCGGCGAGCGGGGTTGTAAAGCCGTCATCGTACTGTCTGCGCAGTCGTCGCAATTCCATGATCTGAAAACCTGCGCCGCCCGCTACGCCATGCGATTACTCGGCCCCAACAGTTTGGGCCTGTTGGCTCCCTGGCAAGGACTGAATGCCAGCTTTTCTCCCGTTCCCATTATTAAAGGCAAGCTGGCGTTCATATCCCAATCCGCCGCTGTCTCCAATACCATTCTGGACTGGGCGCAACAGCGGGGAATTGGGTTCTCCTATTTCATTGCGCTGGGCGACAGCATCGACATCGACGTGGACGACCTGCTGGATTTCGTGGCGCGGGACGGTAAAACCAGCGCCATTCTGCTGCATCTGGAGCACATCAGCGATGCCCGGCGTTTTCTGTCCGCCTCCCGCAGCGCATCCCGTAACAAACCGATACTGGTGATCAAAAGTGGGCGCAGCCAGCAGGCGCAGCAGTTACTGCACTGCGGGCCGCATGGACTGGATGCCGCTTACGATGCCGCCATTCAACGCGCCGGATTACTGCGCGTGCGAGACACCCATGAATTGTTCTCAGCCGTTGAAACGCTCAGTCACCTACGCCCGCTGCGTGGCGAACGCTTGATGATCGTCAGCAATGGCGCCTCCCCAGCCGCGCAAGCGCTGGATCAACTGATCACACGGCAGGGCCGGCTGGCGCGTCTGGGCGAAGCAACAACGCAGGCGCTGCGTGTTGCACTTCCCGACGCCATGACGATCGGCAATCCGCTGGATTTGTGGGACGATGCGACGTCGGAGCGTTACCAATCGGCGTTGTCGGTACTGCTCGACAGCGACGATCTGGACGCCATTTTAGTCATTTACGCCCCGAGCGCCGTCGCGCCTGGCACAGAAAGCGCGACGAAACTGATTCAACTGTTGCAACAGCACCCACGCGGCAAACGCATCACCATGCTGACCAACTGGTGTGGGGAGTTTTCGTCGCAGGAAGCCCGACGGCAATTTAACGAGGCCGGTATTCCGACTTACCGAACGCCGGAAGGCGCAGTGACGGCGTTCATGCATATCGTCGAATATCGCCGCAACCAGCAGCAGCTTCGGGAGACGCCGGCGTTGCCGCGGGATCTCGCGACGGATACCGCTCAAGCCCACCGACTGATTACCCAGGCATTACACGCTGGCGCCACGCGGTTGGACATACACGAAGCCGCACCGATACTGAATGCCTATGGACTGAATACGCAACCGACCCGCATCGCCGAAGACAGTATCCAGGCGGCGAGGATCGCAGGGGAAATCGGCTATCCGGTCGCCATCAAACTGCGTTCGCCGGACATTCCTCACAAATCGGACGTACAAGGCGTCCTGCTGTATTTGCAGACAGCGAATGAAGTGCAACTGTCGGCCGAAGCCATCCTAAAACGTGTGAGGCAAACGCATCCCCAAGCCAGAATGCAAGGATTGTTGGTGCAAGGTATGGTTAACCGTAACGGGGCGCTGGAACTGCGCATCGTCGTGAAGCAGGATCCGGTCTTCGGCCCAATCATCATGCTTGGCGAAGGCAGCGCCGAATGGCGCGATGAAACGCAGGCGGAAGTCGCTTTACCGCCGCTGAATATGACGCTGGCTAGTTATCTGATCGTACAAGCGCTGAAGAGCGGTAAAATTCGCAGTCACGGCAGCATCGCTCCGTCGAATGTCGCCGCACTCAGCCGTTTGCTGGTTCAGGTGTCAAACCTGATTATCGATTGCCCGGAAATGTCCCAACTCGACATCCATCCTTTACTGGCGTGCGGCGATACGCTGACGCTGTTGGACGCCACGCTGCATCTGGAGCCCTTCGTTCAGGATCCGCACTCGCGTCTGTCTATCCGGCCTTATCCTCAGGAACTGGAGGAGCGGGTAACGCTCAAGGATGGCGCCTACTGTCTGTTCCGCCCCATATTGCCCGAGGATGAACCCTTGCTGAAATGCTTCATCGGCAGAGTGACCCGTGAAGATCTTTATTACCGCTATTTCAGCGAGATTAATGAGTTCACCCATGAAGATCTGGCGAATATGACCCAGATTGACTACGACCGCGAGATGGCGTTTATCGCCGTGCGCGAGGGTAACGAAGGCCCGGAGATTATGGGCGTCAGCCGGGCCATTTCCGACCCCGATAATGTCAGTGCCGAATTCGCCGTGTTGGTGCGATCGGATCTAAAAGGTAATGGGCTGGGCAGAAAGCTGATGGAAACGCTGATCCAGTATGCTCGCCAACACGGACTAACCCGGCTTACCGGCATTACCATGCCGCATAATCAGGGTATGGTGGCGCTGGCGAAAAAACTGGGCTTCACGCTGGACGTCCAGTTGGATGAGGGCATTGTCGCGCTGGAACTCCGGTTATCTTCCGATAACAGTAAGTGATGCAGATCCCATCAAGATCCGTCGCCAGCCGGCATCGGCAAAACTTGCTCACTCACCTGGGCAAGTAATGGTATCATCCTCCGATTCGGCTATGCCTTAACGTTTATCATGACCGGATGGTCATGCCATGATGAAGAGAAGAAACGCACTGTGATGTTGTCAAAACTAAAGCTCGCCAAATATCAACAACACCTTGCACAACTGCCCAAAATTCCTCAGTCCGCTGATGCCGTTCAGACGATTAGCAGCCCGGCGAATTTTCGCGCCACGCTGATGGCAAAGATTCCCGGCGCGGGCAAACGCATCTATCTTGTTGCACTGTACCTGGAACATGACGACGGCGGTGAGGCGATTCTGGAGGCGCTCTATCAGGCCAAACGCCAACGCCCCGATTTGGACGTCCGCATTCTGGTTGACTGGCACCGCGCCCAACGCGGACGCATTGGTGATGTCGCTGCCAGCACCAATGCCGACTGGTACTTCGAGATGGCGCAACGAAACGCGGACGTTCAGATTCCGGTCTACGGTATACCGGTCAATACTCGCGAAGCGTTAGGCGTATTGCACCTGAAGGGTTTCATCATCGACGATAGCGTCATTTACAGCGGCGCCAGCCTGAACGACGTCTACCTTCATCAGCACGATAAATACCGTTATGACCGCTATCACCTGATCCACAATGCGACCCTGGCCGATACGATGGCGAAGTATGTGCAAGATCTGTTGATTTCGACGGCGGTTCAGCGCCTCGACCGTCAGGATCGTCCTAAAACAATTGAAATCAAAAATGATATCCGGCAGTTCCGCCAGTCGTTGCGTCATGCCACCTATCACTTGCCCGGCGTCGGCGATAACAATAGTCAGTTAGCCCTGACGCCGCTGGTCGGTTTGGGAAAACAGAGCCCGCTGAATAAAACGATTCATCATCTGATGTATTGTACCCGGCAGCGATTAGTCATCTGCACACCGTACTTCAACCTGCCAGCGTTACTGGTTCGAAATATCATCCGATTACTGCGCGATGGCAAACAGGTTGAAATCATTATTGGTGATAAAACCGCTAACGACTTTTTTATTCCTGAAGACCAGCCGTTCAAGATTATCGGGGCTCTACCTTATCTGTATGAAATCAATCTGCGGCGTTTTCTTGGCCGGTTGCAACAATATATCGATAACTCGCAGCTTGTCGTCAGCTTGTGGAAAGATGGCGACAATACCTTCCATCTGAAAGGAATGTGGGTTGATGATGAATGGCAATTATTGACGGGTAATAACCTGAATCCCCGCGCATGGCGGCTTGATCTGGAAAATGCCATTCTTATCCACGATCCTCAGCAGGTGCTGCTTGAACAGCGACAAGAAGAGCTAAACCACATCCGTACCCATACCCGAGTGATCGTTAATTACCAGCAATTGCAGGGCATCGCTCAATACCCGGCGAAAGTGAGAAAACTTATCCGCCGTCTTCGCCGCATCCGTATCGACAGGCTTATCAGCCGGATCATGTAGCATTCACCAAAATAGCCGACGCTCTGGTCGGCTATTTTGGTGGGGGATGCTATCACTAGAGCTTTTCCCCCTGCCCTTTACGGTGCAATCCGAGCGATACTAGAAATGCTAGCCCCCCCATAACGGAGACGTACCAAAAAAACATCGTTTCAGCCCCCGACGCTTTCAGCGACAATGCGACATATTCCGCAGAGCCGCCAAACAGCGCATTCGCAACGGCATACGACAAGCCAACGCCCAATGCCCGGACTTCCGGCGGAAACATTTCGGCCTTCAAAATGCCGCTAATAGAAGTGTAAAAACTCACAATCACCAGCGCCAACATCACCATTGCAAAGGCAAGTACAGGGTTGGTCGTTCCTTGCAACACCGTCAGGATCGGCACAGTCAATAGGGCTGCCAGCCCGCCAAATAACATCATCGAGTTGCGGCGACCCATTTTATCCGACAAGGCGCCAAATACCGGTTGCAGTAACATAAAGACAAAAAGCGCCAGCGTCATCAAACCACTCGCGGTCTTCGCATGCATCCCCGCCGTATTCACCAGATACTTCTGCATGTAGGTCGTATAAGTATAAAAACTCAGCGATCCCCCGGCAGTGAAGCCCAATACCATAATGAAGGATTTACGGTTACGCCAAAGCCCTCGCAACGACCCAGCATCCCGGTGTTCACGGGTCGATTTCGCCGAGGTTTCATTCAGCGATCGACGCAGATACAAAGCAACCACCGCCAGAACGGCACCAAGAGCAAATGGGATCCGCCATCCCCAGGCGCGTAACTCGTCTTCTGTTAATAATTGCTGCAGGATAACCACAACCAACAGAGCCAATAATTGCCCGCCAATCAAAGTGACGTACTGGAATGAAGCATAAAAGCCTTTACGTCCTTCAAGCGCTACCTCACTCATATATGTAGCGCTCGTACCATATTCCCCACCGACGGATAATCCCTGAAACAAACGAGCAAGCAATAATAATACTGGCGCCCAGGTTCCAATAACGCTGTATCCCGGTAGACAGGCAATAACCAACGATCCCATGCACATCATGCACACCGAAATCAGCATGGAGTTCTTACGTCCGTGCTTATCCGCAATATAACCGAATAACCATCCGCCAATCGGGCGCATGAGAAAACCGGCAGCGAACACACCTGCAGTTTGCAATAATTGCGTTGTAGTATTACCTGAGGGGAAAAATATATGCGCAAAATAAAGTGAGCAGAATGAATATACGTAGAAATCAAACCATTCCACCAGATTACCTGATGATGCGCCTACAATCGCCCATATGCGCTGTCTAGCATGAATCTCTGATGGCTCTTTCGTGGTATTTATTATATTTGCCATGTAGTTACACCCCCTATCTACTCTTTCTGTGATTTGTTTATAAGGAATACAGTAAAGCAGGACAACCACCACCGGACAAAAGATAACGCCCCACTTTAATTACTTAATTTAGACAGGAAAAACTTAACCATTAGAAATTACAGGAAAAGGAGATATTAATTATCGCCCCTGAGGATACGTTAGCAATAAACGTTTAGATTAAGGTTAAAATAAGAAAATCATATCGATTATAGGAAAAAGGGTTGGGGGGCTGTACGTCATTCGGTGTAACTACCGCTATATTAGGCGGTCCCGGGAGTGTTAGAAATTCTGTGTCATTCCAGTAGTATATAATCAAAAAGGAATGACATATGTCCCAGCCCTTCGATTTCGATAAAGCGCTTAAAGCCCTCCAGTCTGGTCAGGCATTAACGGG